>CAZCHS010000048.1:0-17782 GCA_964498725.1 uncultured bacterium
GTATCATCTTCGCCAAAAGCATAATCCAGACCTAATAATCCCATTCTTGATTCCAGGCGCACACCGATACCAAAACTCTTTGGTGTGACTAATTTTCCCGATAAATTTCTAATGCCGCCCTGGTCATAAAAAGCGTATACCCGACTAAATTTACCGGTGATCCAACGAACTTCCAGCCCCAACTGACCGACTTCTGCGCCGGAAAAGAAATCCTCGGGATAGCCGCGTAAGGTAGTGGCGCCGCCATACCAGAGCATTTCACTATAGGTCAATTTTTCACCGTGCAGGAATTTGCCCTGGTAATCGCCATGAAAATTAAGCACTATATTTTGGTGGAGGTTGACATTGTATTCGGTTGATAGTCGAAATTGTGTTAAAATATTGGTTTTCTGCTCTTTACGATGATACCCCAGATGAGTGCCAATATCCAAAAGTAGTCCCCGCGAGGGATTAGTCGCCAAATCACGATTATCAAAAATATAATGCAATCCGGTTTTAAAAAGTTTTGATTTTGATAATTGTAATTGTTCCCGTCCGGCCGGTGTGGGTAATGTTGTTTCATAATCTGCCGTTAATGAAAGTTCGCCGAGCCGGTTCATATCACTGCCAAGGCCAAAACTGAAATTTCGAAAGACCAGTAAAGTGTCTCTCAGTACTTGTTCAAAATTGAGATTAGTGAATAAACGGGACTTGAAAATTTGTGGCGAGAAGGTAGCGAGTTTAAGTTCCTGTGAATTCTGATTAACTTTTGACCAGAATACCGATACACTTTTGCCCATACCGCCAATATTATTGAGTTTAATATTTAATTGTCCGGTAAAATAGCCCTTTTGTTCGGATTTTTCCGGGATATAGCCGGCTATTCCGCTAAAGCTATTGGACTGGTCTTCATTCAGTTTGAGCAAAAGCCCGATATCACCCTGCTGAGTTTTAATAATCTCCCATTGGTCATGATAGCTCAAAAATTCAAATTTTCTCAGCCGTTGTCTAATGGTTTGATGTATGGCCGGATTATAGGGCTTGTGTATGATACCAGCGAGTTCACGGTTCAGAAGTTGCGGACTGGTCTTGTCAATATTTTCATAGATCAATGTGTCGATTTGAGCCAACTGGTTTTTTGAAAGTCTGTAGGTAGGATTTATGAACAATGTGTCGGATTGATAATCCGGGTGGATTTGCTCCAGGTGCAAACTGGCAAATAAATAACCCTTCCTGGTTAGAAGCAATAGCAGATCGCGGCTAAATTCAGCGTACTTTTCTTCATTAAAGGGCTGTGACCGGTAGTGTTTGGAAAGCGCTTTTATTGTTTGGTTGTCCAGGGTTGAGTCCCCCTGTAAAGAGATTTTCCCGAAATATTGGTCCGCTGACGCCGCTGACATCATAATCGTTAACAGTACCCCTAAAAATCCCATGGTTTTGCAAATTTTCATCTTAAAACATCGCCCTTATCTCAACGTTTCCCCGGTGATAAATTCCCAGGTAAGGTTCGCGACGGCTTTCATAGTTTCCGCGCACGCTTAGGTATTTACCAATTTTGTATTCGGTAGAAGTGCCGATGCCAAAGGTGTTGCCCACCTGGTTGCCGTCACACATTTCCCAGGGAATCGTACTGGTTTCCGGTGAGGTTGTGACATTATTATATTCCGTGAAAAATTTCCAGCGGCCCTTTTTTAGAATTTTTATTTCATAAGCCAATTCCAGGCCGGTTAAAAAGGCCTCGATTTTTTTGTTCTTATCATCCTGTCTGTCTTTGCTTAAGGTAAATTCGCATATTACCAAATGATTGCGATTAAAATTGTAAGTAAAATTATTTGTTGCCTGAACAGATAAAATGTCCCGGTTCCGCAGATCATTAAAAAAAGAAATTCGCCGCGTTTCCTTGAATGCCAACTCTGATTGTAATTTCACCCGGGCGAAAAAGGGACCGCGATATTGGCAGGAAAGTTCCTCAATCTCACTATTTTCAGCGCCGCGTACATCCAATTGACTTTTTTGCAATGATGTCCGGTAATGCAATTTTATATTTATCCGGCGCCGGGGGATTCGATAATTTAAATCATTGGATATGAGCCGGTAAAAAAAGGCCTGGGTTGTATCTGTGGCAGATGAATGCCAGGACCACTGCTGCAGTGCATTGTTCTGACTGTTCAGTTCCTGTTTGAGCCGAATTTGTGACATCAATGAAAAGCCTTTGAGAATCGAATTCTTTAACCGGTAACCATTAAATCTCAGGCGCAGGTCATTTTCAATATTAGTGACCGGAGTTTTGATAGCGCTGGGGATAATTCGTAATAAATAGGCGCCCTGGGCATGGGGAACATATTCCGCGTAAGTAGAATCGTACCGATACTGACCTTTGCCTTCACCCACATAGTAATAGAGTTTTTCCTTTTTAACGCTTTGTTCTTTTTCCACCTTCATATTGGTTTCCCAGGAAAAGGGGAGCGTGCGGGGATTTTGGCGCAATTCCACCGCCATAATAGAAAAATCCACATCGGGCAGGTTTTGTGATGCTGCATATTTCTTTTTGCGATTGGCAAAAGTCATTTTTGAGGAAAGGGTTTTCCAGTCATTGATGAGAGCGGAGAGTTTTAAATTTTCCCCTTTAGACTTCGTGGCCCAACCGGTGGTATCATCGCTTTCATCATGGCGGTAATTTTTTTCGATACGCCATTGAAATTTGTTTGTATTGTCTGATTCAAGTCCATAGGATTGCTCGAGAAATTGAAAATTTTGAAAATAAGTCCGGGCCTGATCTTTTTTTTCATAGTAAATGGTTGAGTAAGGAGAAAGGTTGAACACGTCAAACCGGACGCTGGCTTTCCTCCGCAGCCATTGGCGATTATCCAGGGAGATTATCTTTTCTTCGTAAAATTCACTGCTTTGCAAAGCTTTAAAATGGAATCTCCCCGAAAGTTTATAGCGATTGGAGGAAAAGTTTTCTTTATCGAAGGTTGCCGCTGAAAAATCCACGGAAACATTGTTTTTCAGGCTGTAGTTAATCAAAGATTCAAGACTTCGCGCTCCTTGTGTCGAATCAGAATCAATATCCCATTTTCGGGCGTATTCCACCACATGATTTCTATCAATGGGGTTGAATCTTTCCGTTTCCTGATTGTAGGTGGCATTCAGCCGGACTTTGCCGAGTGATGTTTCTGTGCCGGCCCAGTCAATGTCAAGATTAAAGGCGTGGCCCCGATTGTCGCTGTCATCAATTGAGGAAAAAGTGTTCATATCAAGGTTTGACTGGGCAAATTCCGAGGAAACATAGAGATTTTTCGTGGCCTGGATTTCTGTTACAACATGATAAAGCTGCTGGTCTTTCGGAAGTTTAACCGGTTTAGCGGGAAGATAAACAGCTTCTGTTTTCAGATTTTCCGGAAGGGTCGGATCATTTTTATCCACCCACTGAAAATAAAATCGGTTGGCTTCATAGATTTTTCGATAGCGACCTTTCTTACCCACATTATAAAAGACGGCGGAGTGTGTGCCGGCGCCGGGCCCCTGGTAGACGAGAATTGAATCTTCCAAAATGTAAACTCCGTTGGAATCAGGCGTGATGGTGGATTTGTACCCTGCTTTGACATCATCACCAATGGTTTTTAACAATTGCCTATCATCGGCATTAAATTCAAATTCGATGGGATTGTTTTTGTCATCTGCTTCCTTGATAAAGGCAGCCGAGACTTTGACGCGGTCGTCTGCAAAATCTACCGACGATCCGGAATACCAGATATTTTTCTGATAAACCAGGTTTGAATATTGAAAATCAACGGTAACGCGGCTGTCTGAAGTGATCAGTTGCCGGGCTGTGAACGAAATTTCCCCGGTGGAATAGTCAATAGTGTAATCATGGTTTTCCCCGCGTGTTAACTGACGGCCGTCAATCCATACTGTTTCTGTCCCTGCCAGTACAATTATTGCCGTTTCGCCTTCTTTGCCGGTTAATTGATAAGGACCCTGATTTCCTTCTTCGCCATTAAACCGGTTTGTTGTGAACTCCCCCTTTGAAACCGCGCCGCCTAAAATAATATCGGTATTGCGCCGCTTACTTTGACCATAGATCCCCTGCAATTTTCGCTGGTAGGTGCCGTATTTGCCGTCGCCCATATCCAGGTTGTAATCTCCAAAAATGATATTTTCATTATCCATTTCCAGGTTAATGAATACTTTATCGATTTCATTTAAACTCTGGGTGTTACCCTCGGGTTGAATGGGAATGTTTTGATCGGACAGCGCGCCGGTGATGAACATATCATCCGTAATTTTGCCCCGTAATTCCAGGTTAAGTCCCGATTGAATTGAAGCACCGCTTTCAGAAGCCAGTGAGACACCGCGATAAAGGGATCCGGATTTTAAAAAATCCAGGGTTGTTGTTTCCGGCAGATCAACCTTTGATTGTCTTTTGGCAATGGTTTTTTCCTTATCTGAGAAATGATATTCCGGGAATTCATAGAGAACTGTGTTCTCAGAAATATCTAATGATAAATATTGATATTTAATTGTTAACAGCGCACTGTCAGGTGTGGTAATATTGGTAAGGCGTCCTTTCAGAGCGTTGATTTTCATGCTATCACAGGTTACTTCTCCATAAATTGCTGATATCGCAAGACTTTGCGGAATGACATATTTTTTGGATAATTGTAAGGCAGCGGCGCCGGATCTGATCAGCAGGGTATCGATCATAACATTGGCGGAATCATTACCAAAAACTGTACTGCTCAGAAGAAATAGTAATATGATATATTTAGATTTATTGATTTATTTCCTCATTGTTTTCCTGATCGGCTGATTTTATGAACTTTTATGTTGGTAAATTGTTTCGCTGATACCCATTAATTTTGACTGGCAAAAATGTAAATAATTCCGGATTCTGATAGCAAATAAAGTCGATCATGGGTTGTATAAATATCAGTGATCCCTGTTCCGGAGACAACTGCTGTTTTTGTAAATTTGCGGTTAGAGAGTTTTAGGAGTTGGTTTTCCGTGCTCAGGGCGTAGATGGCATTTGCGAATTTTACAATTTTGTAAAGTGACTGTTCGGAGTTTGATTTTGAATGAATTTGTAAGGGTGAGCCATAGCGGTCAAAGGACAGAATTTTCCCGTTTTGCTCAAGAACCAGCAACTCCTCATCACCGGTAAAGTGAATATCAACGGGAGATATCAAGCGGAAGTTTTCCGCCACATCAGACCCGATAGCCCGATAATTACGGCGGTCGGAATCAATCACTAAAATTTCAAAATTATTTTCCTGTAAAATAAACAATTCCCCATCCTTTGAAATTTCAAGAGCAATGGGATATTGCAGGTAAAAATGCGAATTTGCATCGGGGAAGGCCGTGATATAATGAATGTTTTTATCAAATCGCAGTAAGCGGTGATTGTTTTTATCGGTGACAAAAATATTGAGACCGGCATTAATGGCAATGTCAGTGGGATAATTAAAATTATTTTCATTCCATCCAAAACCACCGGTTTTTTTGATGATTTCCCCGTTTCGGGTTAATTCATAGAGTTCATGATTGATGGTTTCTGATAAATAAATTTTATCCAAATGGCTTACAGCAATCGCATTAAAATTGTAACTACCGGATTCATAGGCTGGTGAGATTGTATCCACCGCAATTAGGTCCGCCAGCAGGACATTAGCCGGCCATAAAAAAAAGATAAAGAATAAAAAGAATTTGTTCATGAAAGTCTCACATTGCTTTTTGAACAAATTTATAATGTTATTAACGAATTGACAAAGTGAATATTTAGTTTATCGTGATTGTTCGATTTTGGCCCGGTTTTTAAGGTATCCGTAAGCCACCGGAAATAATTCTTCCAGACAATGGGGACAGACACTTTCAGTGAACTCTATATTGTAGTATTTTTTCATATAGGCATCAACACTAAGCCAGTTACTATTGTCTTCCCTGATCTTATGGCATGTGGTGCAAACCGGTACTTTCATATCTCTTAGAATATCATGCCGGGTAACAATAGTTTGCAACTCTTCCAGAAGCCGGTGATTTTGCATTTCTATTTTGTGTTTATGAATGCCTAATTCAATAGTTGTTAATAATTCGGTGTAATTAATCGGTTTCATCAGAAAACCGGCAGGCTGTGTCAGTTTAATTCTTTCGAGTACATCTTCGTTAACATGGGCGGTTATGTAGATAATCGGAAGGTTGTGAAAAAGTCTGATTTTTTCTGCTGTTTCAATGCCGTCAAACTGAGATTCCAATTGTATATCAACCAGAACAATATCCGGTTTGATGATATCGATCATTGACAGGGCTTCGCGGCCGTTTCGGTAGACTTCCGGTACCGAATAGCCTTCTGTTTCCAGGTTGGCCTGCAGGTCTCTGGCAATAATTAATTCATCCTCAATGATCAGTATTGTTTTTTCCCTCATATTACCCTCAACTAATACTAAATTCTAATTAAATATTGCAATGAAAAAAAATAGGGCGCTGGCATAATCTGCCGCATAATCTATGCTTGTTTCTAAAGAAAAATCACTCGGGTTTTCGTCATTTTGAGTTGTTGCCACCATACTTTTTTCCATAAAAATTATCCCCTACGAATATTATAAAATACTCCTATTGAATATCTCCTTTAACCCATATTTTTAAAAATGCCAGACAACTTAAAAAAAGTGATAATAAAAACAAAGCGTTTTTTATAAAAAATATTTAATGTTTTTTAACTTATTGTTTTTAAGTGCTTTATATTGTAAATATTTTTAATTTAATATAATAAATTTTATGTAAACAGTTATTATTGTTTACATATAAGTTTCATCGATAAACCGGGCTTAAAATTGAGAGATTGATTTTGAATAGTGTAGTATTATAAAATAACTACACAAGATATTGTATTTGAACCACTGCGCAAGAATCAAAAGGATAATAAAAACTGTTGGAATTCTATCCTTTTTTAATATATTTTAAATGAATTAAAAATTGAGGTGAAAATGACTAAAAGTAAATTGTATCTGTATCGATTTTCTGCAAATGAGAATACCAATAAAACCCAAAAACAATTAAAGATTTTATTTTCAAAAGCCGGTTTTGAAAATTTGATCAATAAACATGACCTGACCGCGGTTAAAACCCATTTTGGTGAAAGAGGTGTCAACACCTATGTAAAACCCCATTATATAGAAGCCATTATTCGCAAAATTAAAAGTTGCGGCGCCCGGCCTTTTTTATCGGATACCAATGTCCTGTATAAAAGTGAACGCGACAATGCCGTGGATCATATGAAATTAGCCCGTGAACACGGCTTTACCTATGAAAATACCGGTGCCGACATTATTATTGCCGATGGTATCAATGGCGTCAATGAACAGGAAATAGAAATTAATGCGCCTCTAAATGACAAAGTAAATATTGCCAGGGAATATTTGACGGCTAATTCGATTATAGTCGTTACCCATGTCACGGGCCACCTGGCCTCCGGCATTGGCGCAACACTTAAAAATATGGGAATGGGAATGTCCAGCCGCAAGGGAAAACTGGTTCAGCATTCCGTCTCCCACCCCAATATTGCCGAATCAAAATGTACTAAGTGCGGCACCTGCATAAAATGGTGTCCGGTAGATGCGATTGCCATGAAGGAAAAGAGCGCTCACATCGATGATGATGTTTGTATCGGGTGCGGTGAATGCCTGGCGGTCTGCCGCTTTGATGCCGTGAAATTCAAGTGGGATTCATCATCAGAATTATTGCAGCAGCAAATTGTCGAACATGCCCTGGGAATTGCCAAGGCGAAAAAAGGGCGCATGGGTTATTTTACTTTCATGATCAATATGACAAAGGACTGTGATTGTTTACCTCATCCCGATGAATATATAATTGATGATATCGGTGTCATTGCCGGCGATGATCCGGTGGCAATTGATCAGGCTGTTTGGGACTTGACCAACCAGGATGGTAAAAACATCAATCAGCATGCATATCCCGATATAGACGGTGAAGAACAATTGCGATATGGTGAAAAGATCGGTTTGGGAAGCCGCAGCTATGAAATTATTGAAATCTGAGTTTCTGCTGAGGAACGATGCGGTCTATAAAAGATAAATTGAATTCCCTGTACGGGCGAAGTGAGCCTGTTCCGGAAGAAACTTCTGATAAAAAAGCGGAAATTCGCCGCAACCTGGAACGAATGTTTGATCACGGGACAGCCAAATCCTTTCCCAAAACCAGCATCGAGAAAAAAGAATATCAGCCCCTGGAAGAATTGGTTCCCGGACAGTGGATCAATACCAGTTTCGGTGATATTTTTCGAGCGGAATTCAGCTATGATTTAAATGATCTTTACGGTAATTTGAATTTGAAAAAAATTTTCAATTATTCCGCCAATCATATTCGGGAAACTTTTCAACTACCGGACAGTCATGCCATCGAATCGATCCTTTTTCTGGATACAGAAACCACCGGGCTGGCCGGCGGCTCAGGAACCGTCGCATTCATGATCGGGCTGGGATGGGTGGAAAACGAAACCTTTATCGTCCATCAATATTTCATTTCCCAGTTGAATCACGAAGAAGGAATGCTGGATTATATTGCTGATTTTGCCAAAAGATTTACATGCATTGCTTCCTATAATGGGAAATCCTATGATGTGCCGCTTTTGAATACGCGCTTTGTTATGAATCGTTTGGTGCCGGTGTTTGAAAATATTTCCCATATTGATTTTTTGCATCACTCCCGGTCGCTCTGGAAGTATTCACTGACTAATTGCAAACTAAAAACCCTGGAAGCGGAATTAATGGGCCTCTACCGCGAAGATGATATTCCGGGAGAATTGATTCCGGAAGTCTATTTTGAATATCTGGAAGCCGGCCTGGTTGAGCGGCTGGAGCGGGTCTTCTATCACAACCGGTTTGATATCATCACAATGTTGGGTGCCATGGTATTGATTCTGGATTCCATCAAAAATATTGAACCTGAAGAGAACCCGCTGAATGACTATGCAAAAGGGCGGATGTTCAATAAGAAAAAAGAGATTCAGCGTAGCATCCGGCATTATGAAAATGTGTTGAATTCCTCGATTTCCCTCAGCCGGCGAATTATTACATTACTGGAATTGGCGGCCATTTACAAAAAAGCGCGGGACTATGAAACAGCTGCTGAGTTATGGCGTCAGGTGGTGGCTATAGATTATTCTTACACCGCTTATATTGAACTGGCGAAATTCCATGAACACCGGTTAAAAAATTATCAGACCGCTCTGGATTATGCGGAAAAAGCGCTGGAAGGGCTGAGCAGTTACAAGCAAAAAGAACGTACCGGCGTCAACAAAAGAATTACACGGCTAAAAAGGAAAATCATCAAAGAATCGGAAAACAGAATGGAATGATATATGGGAAAAATTGAAAACATTCTCGATAAAAATAAGAAATTGCGCAAGAACATTGAATTTGTTTACGAAATTGACGGAAGTGACGGAGAATTTGTTGATATTCCGGAATCAATATCAGAAAAATTGCGGCTGTCCCTGAATTCCCGCGGCATCAAACAGTTATATTCTCATCAGGCTGAGGCCTGGGATTTAGCCCGGCAGGGTAAACATTTCACAGTGGTAACACCAACGGCTTCGGGAAAGACCCTGACATACAATATTCCTGTTCTTGAACAGATCATCAAGGACAAAAGTTCGAAAGCCATGTACATTTTTCCGACCAAAGCACTGTCTCAGGACCAGATGAATGAATTGCATGAATTGATCGATGTCCTTGAGGAATATATCAAGGTATTCACTTTTGACGGCGATACACCCGCCGATGCCCGCAAAGCCATACGCAAGCAGGGCAATATCATCGTCACCAATCCCGATATGCTGCATCAGGGCATCATGCCGCACCACACCAAATGGATGCAGTTTTTTCAGAATTTAAAATATGTGGTGATTGATGAAATGCATATTTACCGTGGAGTGTTCGGCTCACATCTCACCAATGTGATTCGCCGGCTGAAACGGATCTGTAAATTTTACAGATCTGATCCACAATTTATTTTCTGTTCCGCTACTATTGCTAATCCTGCGCGGCATGCTGAGAAATTACTGGAAGAAAAAGTCCATCTGATCGATAAATCCGGCGCCCCGGTGAGCCCGAAAAAAATATTCTTTTACAATCCGCCGGTGATCAATTTTGAATTGGGCATTCGGGCCAGTTATATCGGAGAAGCGAAAAAAGTCAGTCACCATCTCATTAAAAATGGTATTCAGACAATCACTTTCGCATTGTCACGACTGAATGTTGAGGTTCTGACAAAGTATCTCAAAGACGCTTTTGAAAAAGACCGGGAATCTATGGCTGAAAGGGAGAAAATTGCCGGTTATCGCGGCGGTTACCTGCCCAGACGTCGCCGCGCCATCGAAAAGGGCGTTAGAAACGGCGATATCAAAGGGATCATCTCCACCAATGCATTGGAACTGGGAATTGATATCGGCAGCCTGGAAGCGGCTGTCCTGGCGGGTTATCCGGGAACCATTGCTTCTACATGGCAGCAGATCGGCCGCGCAGGACGCAGAGGGAAGACCGCTATCGGTATCTTTATCGCGCGGTCATCACCGATTGATCAGTTTCTGATGAAACATCCGCAATATTTTTTCGGTGGTTCTCCGGAACATGCCCGCATTAATCCTGATAACCTGATGATTTTGATCGACCATATCAAATGTGCTTCCTTTGAAATCCCCTTTGAGCAAAATGAAAAATTTGGCACGGTTGAATGGCAGGATCTGGAAGAAATGCTGAAATTTCTCACCGAAGGCGGCGTGCTTCATAAAAGTGGCAACCGCTATTTCTGGTCAGAAGATGTTTACCCCGCCGGAGCTGTCAATCTGCGCCAGATACCTAAAGGAAATTTTGTGGTGGTGAATACGGATAAGGACAACAAAATTATCGCGGAAGTGGATTACTCAGCCGCTGCCATGACTATCTATCCGGAAGCGATCTATATGGAATCGGGTCAGCAATATATTGTTGACCAACTGGACTGGGAAGGCCGCAAAGCCTATGTCCGCAAAACTGATTCTGATTATTATACCGACTCCATTGAATACACCAATGTCAAAGTGCTGTCAGAAGATGAAAAACGAAAATCCCGGCATGAAGATGTATTTATCGGTGAAGTCCAGGTGGTGACACGTGTCGTGGGATATAAAAAGATAAAATTTTACACCAATGAAAACACCGGATATGGCAAGATCAATCTGCCGGACCTGGAAATGGTCACCTCATCCTACTGGTTCACAGTCCCACAACATATTATTGAAACTTTACCCTACAGCAAGGCCGATTGTGTTGACGGTATTATGGGAATCAGCAAGGCCATGCATTCCATTGCTGCTATCATTCTGATGTCTGATCATCATGACATTAAGAATTCTGTGGGCGACAAGAGTTTTGAATGGTTTGCCATGAACAAGATCACCGAACGGGGTATATACACGCCGGAAACACCGGATTCGCCATCTAAAAAAATCAACCCTGAAGACCTGAAGAATTTTCAACCCACCATCTTCATTTATGATAATTATCCCGGCGGTATCGGATTTTCACCGCAATTATTTGATTCTCACGAACAATTGATTGATAACACCCGTGAACTCATCGAAAAATGCCCCTGTGAAAATGGCTGTCCCTCCTGTGTAGGGCCGGCGTCCGAAGTGGGCATGAATTCCAAACAGATCGCGCTGGATATTCTGAAAATGCTGACTAGCAAGACTATTGAAAAACAGGAAAAGAAACATCTGGACGGTAGTAAGTTTTATTTGAATTAGTTAGAGTGGTTAAATTTGTTAAAAAAGTTGACGTCATGATGTTTTAATGTTAAAATTGTCTAATAACCGAAGGAGCTGATTATGTCAATTTTGACGAAAAGAGCAACAATATATTTTGACCCGAATATTCATAAGGTACTTAAAATAAAGGCAGCGACGCTGAATAAGTCTATTTCTGAACTGATTGATCAAGCTATTCGCCGGGATTTTCGAGAATATCAATATATTCTTCATTAGAAATAATTTGACTAGAGACATTTTTAATATGAGTGGTTAATAATTTCTCCCAGAAATCTAATTTGGATAAATGCCGACGGAATCTTTCCATCGTTTTTTTAATAGAGATTTTATCATTAATATGGATAGCAATTTGATTTAAAATTACACTTTGACTTTTTAGAATTCCCAGTATTATTTCTTGTACAAACCGGCACTCTGGTTTGGTAAAATTAGTTTTGTATTTTTTCAGATAATAATTGAATTTGCTTTGAACAGATTGTGTTAGTAATTTATAATCCATATCGGCTCTCCTTATTTTGTTTTTTCGACGAGATAATTTAAGAAAAAGAGCCGATATTTTTAACTAAAAAAATCGTGTAATAATCATATTTTTCAGTTTATTACCAAACTTTTCTGTTGCTTTTCGGGGGATACCAAAAAATTTAATAAATTGTAAATTATATTTTTTTGTACTGCCGGGTGAATTTTTCAATAAGTGTTCTGATATAATCGTCACGGTCTATATGGAATTCAACCTCAATTAATTCCAATGATAAAGGATTCGTAATTGTTTTTAAAGCCTCCTCATATTCCTCTTGCTGTTTTTTTAACCGGTCTATCATTTTGATGACCCGCGGTTGCTTTTTAAAATATTCCCGGATGGATTGATCGCCGGCCATTTTTTCATAGCGTTCCATTCTTTTCCGGTTCATTTCATATCGAAATTCAATTTCTGAATTATTGCCAAATCCCTTTTGTTTATCTTTTACATTACCGGTGATCTTAACAATCCTTTTACCCGAGTGATCGGTATAAGCCATCAGTTTATCCTGCTGAGACTGAATATATTTACTATAGCGGTATTGATTGGCAGAAATGATCAGATCGGTTTGAATGTCACCGGATATGAAACTATGTTCATCAGTGGCATTGAGAGCAATGACAGCGATAATAAAATCACATTCACTCTCTATCCTTTGCCTTGTATTTTGGTAGGCTGCAATGGGATTTTGCACTTCCAGTCGGTTATCCAGTCCCTCTGGCTTTGAAGCCAAACCGATAAAACCGAATTTCATGCCACTAAGAGTGATAATCTTATAGGGTTTGAAGACTGTTTTTTTTGTATCCATTCTGATAATATTGGCGGAAATGAAATCAAAATTGGCCTGCTTCTCCAATTCTTTCAGTTTATCGAGCCCTAATTTCAGGTCATTATCGCCAATATTCAGTAAATCATAGCCCATCCGGTTATAGGCTTCAATAAAAATATTGGCCAATTTATCTTTATGCTCATAAGACGGCTCCATGATAGGTGATTTTATAAACAGGTCTCCCGCGTCCAAAATCACGGTATTGGATGATTGTTGGAAATTCTGCTGATTAAAAATTGTAACCCTCCTGGCAAGACCGCCAAGACGTTTGGCTTTTCATCCACAGGGATCTACCTCGCCATGAACCGCGCCGGTACAGATGAAGGTGAAGGAATCCATACCATAATTCAGAGCAGGCAGAACCACCATTATAATAAAAAAGCCCGTATATTTTATCAGATTTTTAAACATTCTTCGATTGTATCATTATTTTGAAAATCTTGAAGTGTTTTACTTCCGGTTATGAACAATGCAATTTGCAGTGTTTTTTTAAATATATCAAGCATTTGCTCAATGCCGGTTGTCCCTTTTGCATTATATTGCCGCAGAATTTCACCGGCAGACCCGCAAAGTTTTGCTCCCATAGCCAGGGCTTTGGCAAAATCCAGCGCCCTGTTAATGCCTCCTGATGCGATAATATTTGCATTTTTAATCCCAAGGGAATTAACTAATAACTCCGCTGTGGAAATGCCGAATTCAGAAAATTCATCGGCCACCGCAATGTCCACCGGATTCTTTATGCGGTATTTTTCTATCATGGCCCAGGAAGTACCACCGGCACCGGCAATATCAAACCATTTAATCCCCAGCCGTGATAATTCCTTTATATCGTCAGCAGTCAGGCCAAATCCAACCTCTTTAATAATAACAGGAACAGACAATTCTTCCACCGCCCGGGCTATTTTAGCTTTGATACCTGTGAAATCTTTATCCCCCTCAGGCTGAAGCGCCTCCTGCAAAGGATTCAAGTGGATCGCCAATCCATCGACTTGCATGACACGCAGGCGCTCATTAATCAGCGGAAGTTCATACTGCAATAATTGCTGACCACCAATATTCGCAATCACAGGAATCCCGGGGGCTATTTTTTTAGCAACCGAAAAACTATCTATCCGGTCTTTATTTTCCAGGCAGGGACGCATACTCCCCAATGCCAGGGCGACTTTTTTTTCAGCGGCAATTTTAGCCAGGTTTCGATTTAACTCATGCCCCTCAGATTCTCCGCCGGTAATTGCGCTGATCATAAACGGCATTGTCAATTCATATCCTAAAAATTTTGTTGATATATCAATATCTGTCATATTTAATTCAGGTAATGACGTATGCCTGAGCCTGTATTTGGAAAATCCGTTGGATTTTTGAAAGGAAATATCTTTCTCACGGAATATTTTTAAATGCTCCAATTTTCGCTGAGTGATTTTTGGCCTTTGCTTATGCATATCGAAATCTATTTAAATTTCATTAAAATTAAAACTATTTGGCCAGGTGAATTTAAAAAATTACCATTTTGTATTCTGAGCACTTGGATTTTGTATTTTTTATTGACATATTTCGAAAAATGTAAATATTAGAAAGACAATGAATGACTAAAAATATATACATCGCCGCTACCAGTAAAGACGCCGGTAAATCAACCCTCTCTTTCGCCCTGCTGGAAAAATTAACCCAAATGAACAAAAAAGTCGGTTTTATGAAACCCGTCGGCCAACGCTGGCTGGAATCAAAATGGGGAAAGGTTGAAGAAGACGTCATTCTGATGAAAGAAATATTTGATTTCCAGGAATTTCCTTCTGCCATGAACCCTATTGTGGTTAAACGGGGATATACTGAAGATTACCTCGCAAAAGTCATTAAACCTGATCTCAGTACAAAAATAATAGAAGGCTACAAAAGAGTCGCCCGCAACAAAGATTATGTGATCATCGAAGGTACCGGACATGCCGGTGTCGGGTCGGTCATTGACAAGTCAAATGCAGACGTGGCCAAACTGCTGAATTCAAAAGTGATTCTTGTCGGTAAAGGCGGTATTGGTTCTGCAATTGACCGCCTTGAACTGAACCGGAAATTTTTTGAAAGCCATGGTGTGGAAGTGATTGGTGTCATTCTTAATAAAGTTCACATTGAAAAAATTGATAAAATCAAACGAAACATTCATCGCTATTGCAAAGCAAAAAACATCCAGCTTCTGGGGTGCATCCCCTATTCACCCATTCTCAGCAATCCGACACTGGGCCAGATCATGGATGAATTGAAGCCGGAAATAATCTTTGAAAATGAGAGTCGCAAAGCTGTTATCGATGACTTTATCGTCGGCGCCTCCAATGTAGAAGAATTCCTGGAAATAATGAAGAACAAGCAGGGCAATATTTTAATGGTTTTTCCGTCGGCACGAATGGATATCATTCTGGCGACTGTTAAACTCAAAGATCTCGCCAGTGAAAACCTGAATATCATCGGTGTACTGTTTTCCGGTACCACCCGGCCTAACCGGGTTGCGATCGATATATTAAAAAATGATAATATATCAGTGTTATGGAAAAACGGCGACACCTATTCCGTGATATCAAAGCTTTCATCCATTTCCATAAAAACCGGCCCGAAAGAAGACCAAAAAATTGATGAAATCAAAAAATTAGTCATTGCCAATATTCATTACAGCAATATTTTAAATTATCTGGACAATGTAAAAATTGAAGATACTTTCTACAGAAAATTGAAAAGCGGGATTAGCAAAATCTATCTTTTTCTGAAACGATTGATCAATGGCTGGCATATCAGAAGAATGTTAAAACGATGATCAGGTTTGCGTAATATTAATCGTGGGGTTAGCATTCATTCTATCAAAATCGGTATAGGCTTCTATGGCTTTCTCTCTTTTTTGTTTCGCAATTTCGGCCTGCTGTTCCATAATTTCTCGGTCTGATTCCGCAGCCACCTGCCGGTCTTTTGCCGATGGTTGTGCCGGCGCCAGGGCCGCACGCTTGATCTGCTTCATCTTTTCAATGGTTTTTTCCGGTTCTCCGGGTATTTCCGAAGTATCTAAATTGACCTGTCCTCCCACAGCATACCGTTTATTATCCGGCCCCACCTGGTACTCAAAGGACATTCCGCGGGCATATTGCCCGGCTGCAGCCTGATGCTGCTGCTCATGGATTCGCACTTCCCTGTCCCGGGCTTTCAACTCCTGAATGATCTTTTTTTCTTCATCAGACAATTCAAAAGTATCCAGATGAGATTTTTGATCATGGCCTTTTGTGGAAGTATCTTTCTCTGATTTGTTAGGAAATTCGCCAGCCTGGTTAATAGCTGGGGTGAATTGCGAAGTATCAATTCGGTTGGCCGGCTGGGATTTTAATATTTCCAATGAATGACTGTTCATCATGATTAAACAAATTATTTTACTTGTGTTAAATATTTTAAATAAATATCTAAAAATCAACATTTTATTTTTGCAGAAAATTCAAAACTAAAATAGAATTTTCAGATATAATGTATAAGAATCTTAATAATTAATAAAACCGCATATTAATAATCCATCCGAGAATGCAGATAAATACAACAGGAGTTAAAATTGAAAGGAGTCAGTTATGATTACTCAGATAACAGAAATAAACGAAATAAGAAATGCGGAAGTAAAATTCTTTCCGCAGCATTCAGGACCCCCTAAAAAGGCCAAACACCCAATGGTGGAAAAAGACGTTTTTGCCTCCCATACCGAGGTCAATGTGGGTAAATACAATGCCGAAGGTAAAGTTGAGAAACCTGTTTCCAGCGGATTTCATGTGGTTTTGGCAATTCAACAGCAGATTGATGACCAGGTAAAAAAACTGACGCATTACTATAAAGAAATTTTTGAAAAATCTGAAGTAGCTCAGAAAAGTAAGGAAGCATTATCAGAATATTTCACTAGTAATCCCGAAGATTTAAAGGAAATTGAAAAAGGTAATATCCCCGAATACTGGAATCAGGAAAATACCGCCAAACGAATATTTGATATCGCTGTCCAGGGATATAAAAAGGATATGAATATTGAAGACTTTGGCAAAAAAGCAGAAGATTTTGTGACCAAAGCTTATGAAGAAGTTGAAAACCTGATTGGTAATATGCCCGATCTTGTAAAAGAAACAAGGGAAGCGGTAATGAACGGATTGGATCAGTTTCGCGACGGAACCCCAATCTCTGAGATCAGTTTCTCCTAAATAAATACACTTTAGCTCTGTTTACAAAGCACAAACCAAGGAGGGTTTGTGCTTTTTTATTCTATATACTTGATGATGGGAAATGTTAAACTCCTTCGGAGTTAAATTGTTATTTAGTTTTACTGTGGGTTAGCACCCACAGTTATTGTTGTTTAATCCCTTTGGGATTTGATGGATTTTAACAGAAATTTTATCAACTACGAAATAGTCAAATACCAATATCCATGAGTCATAATCCGTTGTATGGTAACTTAATCACCATATTTATAGCTGTTTAATCCCTTCGGGATTTGATGATTTATAACAGAGTTTCTTCCAACTACGAAGTAGTTTAATATGAATAACTACGGGTGATAACCCGTAGTGTATCACCCCCAACAATAATGAACTACAACGTAGTTCAACATAACCTCTATGCATTTCAAATATTC
>CAZCHS010000048.1:17882-23042 GCA_964498725.1 uncultured bacterium
AACAATAATGAACTACAACGTAGTTCAACATAACCTCTATGCATTTCAAATATTCATTACAAATCAAGCCGGGATATTCTCTCCATCACCAATAATCCATTTTTTCAAACAAAAAACAATTGTTTTTTTAAAAAAAATATTTAAATTTCATTAATTAATAAAAATTTTTAAAAATAAGATGCCATTAAACAAACTGCGGAGGAGAAATGAAAAAAAATCTGAATAGACGACAATTCTTAAAGCAAAGCGTTCAGGCCGGAATGGGAATCGCCGCCGGCAGCACACTCTTAAATAGTTGTAGTCAACTGGGTATTCGCGGCACAGTACCACCGCCCTATCCAATGAAACCACTGAAGGAAGTTCGCATTGGGTTTATCGGCGCCGGTGGTATGGGCAGTGCGCATATCAGCAATTTGATGAATATCAAAGGCGCTCGCATTGTTGCAGTTTGTGATATTGTTGAGGATAAAGTGAAGCGTGTTCAGGAATGGCACAAAGAAAAAGGAATGCCGGTTCCGGAAGGATATTCACAGGGTGACTTTGATTTTAAACGAATGAATGACCGCAATGATCTTGACCTGATTTATATTGCAACACCCTGGAAATGGCATGTACCCATGGCAGTAGACGCCATGAAAAAAGGAAAGCACACCGCCATCGAAGTTCCTGCCGCCGTTACAGTAGCGGGATGCTGGGAATTGGTAGAAACATCAGAAGCCACAAAAAAACATTGCAGTATGATGGAAAATTGTAATTACGACAGAGTAGAGATGATGATTCTGAACATGGTTAAAAAAGGAATGTTTGGCGAACTGATCCATGCGCAATGTGGTTATCTGCATGACCTTCGCGCCATATTATATTCCGAGGAAGGTGAAGGACTCTGGAGACGGGATCATTATATTAACCGTGATGGCGACTTATATCCGACCCATGGACTTGGTCCGGTTGCTCAATGTATGGATATCAATCGAGGAAATAATTTTAAATACATTGTTTCAATGAGCAGTAAAAGCCGTGGTTTAAACTTATTTGCAGAAGAATTTTTTGGCAAAGACAGCAAAGAAGCCCGGGAAAAAATTAAAACCGGTGATGTTGTCGTTACCATGATCAAAAATTACAATGGTGAAACAATTGTTCTGACCCATGATACCACACTTCCCCGCCCCTATAGCCGTGATATCTATGTACAGGGCACCAATGGCCTGATCCGAAAATATCCCACACCTAAGATTCACCTGAAAGATAAAAGCCCCCATCACCGCTGGGAATCGATCGATCCCTATATGGAAAAATACGAACATCCATTATGGATAAAAATGCGTGAAGAAATGGAAGGCGCGGCCGGACACGGTGGTATGGATTACCTGGAAGATTACCGCCTGGTTAATTCCTATCTGAACGGTGTGGAGCCGGATATGGATGTTTACGATGCCGCCATGCTCAGCGCTATTTCCGAGTTGAGCGAAAAATCCATCGCCAAACGCGGTAAACCCATCAGATACCCGGATTTTACCCGCGGCATGTGGCAAAAAAAGAGAAAATTACATGTAATGGAAGTGTAAACTCTATTATAGTATAGATAACTTAATCCCGTTTGGCATTTGTCAAGCGGGATTTTTGACGTTAATTTTAATCAATATTTTTTGGGAGTTTTAATGAATATTGCAATTGTCGGCTACGGTATCAGGGGACAGAAAATGGCAAAACTTACCGTAAAAAATTTTGATAAATACCATATTTATGCCATCTGCGACATTGATGAAAAAAAACTGGCGCAGGGATCCCTTGATTATCCCGATGCAAAAATATATAAAACCTTTCAGCAAATGATTGCAGATCCCTCCATTGATGTTCTTTTTGTGGAGACACCGGCGCCCTTCCACACAGAATTTGTGATTGCAGCCCTGAATCGTGATATCCATGTTCTCAGTGATGTGCCGGCTGTTGACACTTATACGGAAGCTGAACAACTGTGGCATGCTCATCTCAATTGTAATAGTATCTACATGATGCAGGCTACAACCAATATGTATGGTTACATTGCCGAAGCTGAAAAAATGTACAAAGCAGGACTTTTTGGTGAGCCTTACTATATTGAAGCCGAATACATCCATAACCTGAGCGAACTCTTTGGCGAGACTCCCTGGCGGGAAAACTATGAAAACATCAAGTATTCAACCCATTGTCTGGGCCCATCCCTAAAATTCATGCAGGAAGAACTGGTAACAGTCTCTTGTTTTGATACCGGCAGCCATGTGGACAGGATAGCCGGCCGGCATGACGCAATGGTGGCGATTTTTAAAACCCACAGCGGCATTGTTCTGAAATTACTGGTCTCATTTATCAATCATTGTCCTGCTCACGGCCAGAGCTACCGTTTTTATTTCACCGAAGGATATTTTGAGCGGACTCATAATATTGCCGGTGAAAATTCCGGTACCTCATTATACTATACACCACATCTGCACCAGGATAAAAAACTTTATGAGATGGAAGTCGGTGAACAACTACCCCATAATCAAGATAAAAAAAATCTTGGTAATCATGGGGGCGCGAACTATGAATTATTACGGCGCTTTTTTCATGCCATTGAAAACAAGCTGCCCTCACCCATATCTTTGCAGGAATCCCTGCGCATGACCATTCCCGGCATATTTGCGGCGGAATCAGCCCAAAAAGACGGTTCCAGAATATCGATCCGATATCCCTGGAATGACTAATATTCCTATTTTATAGTACAAATTACTCCACTTTATCATTTTTTAGTGTAAAAATATGTTTATTGATGAAAACTTATAAATCATGGTGTATATAACGAGAAATAATATTATTAATCATAAAAACTAATATTTTTTACACTTTTTTATTAAAGTTTGTTGAAAGTTATCCGAATTAGTAGTTAGAAACAGAAAAAAGAAATTTGAAATCAAGAATAAAAACAAAATCGTAGCAAGGACGCTACTAATTTTCAAGGAGGACAAAATGAGTGATTTAATGAGAATTTATTCAAATGTACAAGCGATGAAAACAAGAAGTTCACTAATCGACGTGAACAAAAAATTGGGTAATCATCAGTATCGCCTTTCAACAGGCAAAAAAATTAACAGCGCGGCCGAAGACCCGGCAGGATATGCCCTGGCCCGCAGTCTTGAAAAGAGAAAAAGAGGATTGGATGTTGCGTTGCAAAATGTAACCAATGCCAATAGTATATTGAATATAGCAGAAGGTGGCTATCAAAATCTGATGGACATTCTGCAGACGGTCAAAGAAAAAGCCACCCAGGCAGCTGATATGTCCTTTAGCACAAAGCAGCGAGAAGCACTGGACAACCAGGTCAAAGCGCTCTTAGAAGAGGTGGATGAAATCGTAAATGATACAACCTTTAATGACATTGATTTAATTGACGGTACTTTTGATGGTGAATTTCATACCGGTGAAAAAACAGATGATGAGTTAAATGTCAAATTAAATAATGCTGATTCCGCTTCGTTGGGAGTGGATGGAGTCGACTTAACAACTGCTGCTTCAGCCAAAACAGCGATCACTCTTACAAGTGATGCAATTGACATATTATCTACGAATATTCAGGATGTGGGTGAATATAAAGTTCGGTTAAACTCCAAGGAAAAAGCACTGTCCGATCAGATCACCAATACTGAATCCGTCCGCTCAACCGTTGAAGATGCAGATTTTGCTGCTGAACAGATGGAAATGGTCAAACAACAAATTTTACAGCAGACTTCCGTAAGCGCGCTGACCCAGGCCAACTCAGCGCCACAAGTGGTATTATCATTGATTCAACAATAATAACACACGTTTTCTTACCTCAAACCCGCTTTCAAAGATCCTAATTTAAGCGGGTTTTTTTATATCTTTAGAATTGTTTTCCAGTATATGCGTGGCATGTTTTTTTAAAAACCGGCGGTAATAGGCAAAAAGCAACGCTGTCATTGGTAAAGCAATGATCAATCCTAAAAAGCCAAGCAGTTTTCCCCAGATTGATAAAGACAACAGAATAATAGCCGGACTAAAACCGGTTACTTTTCCCATGACCTTGGGAACCAGATAGCCATCCTGAAAACTTTGTATGATAACAAAAACCACTGTGACCATTAATATCGCCACCCAAAAACTACTCCCGGTCTGTAATGCTGAAAGAATAGCAAAAAGATAAGCCGGAATTAGCCCAATAATCTGAAGATAAGGCACCATATTGAGCAACCCGATAAATAACCCGAGAATAATGCCCATGGGCAGGTCAATAATATAAAAACCCAGAGCGAATAAAATTCCAACCGTACTGGCAATTAAAGCCTGGCCGCGAAAATAGCGTTTCATACCGGAATTAAAATCTTTGGCAAAAGAAACCACGCCGTCACGATATTTTTCAGGTATAAGACCATGCCAGCCATAACGAAATTTCTGAAAATCCCGCATAATAAATATCAGGTATAAAATAATCACTGCCAGTCCCAGCAGGCCGATCAGAAAATTGGCTGTACCGGACAGCACAGGTATCAGCCGTGTACTGACTTCCTGTGTAATTTTCCAAAAATTATCGGTTTGAAACAGTGCCATCAAATCTGTCTGAATAATGAATTCCTTGAACATGATCCAAATCTTGTCCGGCAATCGCTTTTGGGCTTCAGCGGCCAGATAGGAGTTTTTAATCAGCCCACTGAGCAACTCCCCCATTTCAACAAACTGCTGAAAGACAATCGGCATTATCAACCACAGCAATCCGGTAATGATAAAAATATAGAACAGCAAGGTCAGAAAAATTGCAAAGTTGTGGTTCTTTACACGGCGGTTAAAAAACTCCACCGTAGGATTGAGAATATAGGCCAACAGTATTGCGATTATAAAAGGAATCAAAACACCTTTTAAATAACCAAGCAACCAAATGGCGCCAATAATAAGCGCGATGGAAAAGAGAATTCGCACCGTGCGATCAAAAGTATAGGGTTTGTCATCGAGAATCATTTTGTCACCATAATTTTATTTAACTAAAAAATAATCATCACAGAAAGGATTCACAAGCAAATATATATTTTTGCGTGAAGATTTAATTAACCTGCACTATTCATAAAAATATGAACAAAGCCCGCTTCGCGCCGATACGTTTCCTGTAGAAACTATCGGGATTAACCTGAATAC
>CAZCHS010000049.1:0-19488 GCA_964498725.1 uncultured bacterium
AACCTCAACCTTAACCTCAACCCTGAATTATTAAATGCACCGAAATGATTATATTTTGCAGCTTATCCCACTGTATACAGATCACAGATAACGGATTACGGATTATAAGCCGGAAAATATCTTTCATTTAATCCCATAAAAAATTATATTCCGTATTTGGAATACAACCGATGAGGTAATTGAATGAAAATCAAAAAAATATTACTATTTACGGGTCTCTTATTACTCCTTTTTTCCTGCAAAGAAAACACTGTAAAAAATGAGCTGGAAGCAGTCCATTATACCAATATATACGAAGCAAACGCATTGCTGAACAAAAGCATCAACCTTGGCAATGCGTTGGAAGCGCCCACAGAAGGGGAGTGGGGCGTCACGATCAAAGATGACTATTTTAAACTGATCAGGGACAAAGGCTTTACCGGTGTGCGCATTCCCATACGGTGGTCAGCCCATACTCAGGAAAATCCGCCTTATTCCATTTTGCCGGCATTCAAAAACCGGGTTGATCACGTGATAGATGAAGCGCTGAAAAATGATCTGGCGGTGGTGATCAATATTCATCATTTCGAAGAGATCATGGAAAATCCGGCAGCCAACAAGGCCAAACTGCTGGCGCTATGGGAGCAGATATCCGACTATTATAAAGATCATTCCGACAGACTTTTCTTTGAGATATTGAATGAGCCGCACTCCCAACTTACAGCGGAGTTATGGAATGAGTATTTAGCTGAATGCCTTGCCATTATTCGTGAAAAAAATCCTGACCGGCCGGTGATCATCGGCACCGCCAATTGGGGCGGCATGGCAGCGATGCAAAAACTGGAAATTCCGCAAGATGATGAAAATCTGATCCTTACGATTCATTACTACGAGCCTTTTCATTTCACCCACCAGGGCGCGGAATGGGTGGATGGCAGCGAAGAATGGCTGGGAACCAGGTGGCTGGGAACATCGGAAGAAAAAGCCGCAGTGGTTGATCACTTCAGCCAAATCAAGCAGTTTGCCGATGCCCGCGATATGCCGGTCTATGTAGGAGAATTTGGCGCTTATTCAAAGGCTGATCCCGCTTCCCGAACCACCTGGACAAAATTTATTGTGGAAACCTGCCGGGATTATCATTTCAGTTATGCCTATTGGGAATTTTGCTCTGGTTTTGGCATCTATGATGATGCGTCCGGCGAATGGAATGATTACCTTTTAAATGCCCTGATTGAAGAGGACGAATGAAACTAAAAAAAGAAAAACTGATCGAGAAGTACAATATTGCCTTTGGGTTTTTTATTGTGGCGATCCTGGGAATATTGATCTACAATTTTATCTCGCTGGATATTTTTAATCTTCGTCATTCCCATGAAGTGACCAGGGTTTATTATGCTGATAATATCACACCGACGCACCTGAAAGTTATCAATCTGTTCAATGAGGAAAACAAAGGGGAAATCGAAGTGGTGCCCCTCAACCTGCCCTTTACAAAATTCACGACCAATGAACGGAAAGAACTGTTGGCCAGGTCGCTGCGCAGTGACAATTCATTGTTTGATATCTTTTCTGTGGATCAGATATGGGTCTCCCGGTTTGCCAAATGGGCAGAGCCGCTGGATAAATATTTTAGCCGGGAAGAACTTGACAAATTACTGCCGAAAATGCTCGCCATCAGTTCAAATAACAATGCTCTGGTCAGCATTCCTTTGTATGTTGATATCGGTGTCCTTTTTTACCGCCAGGATTTAGTGGCGAAATTACCCGATGGTCATGAGATTGAAGAGAAACTGAAAAATTCCATTTCCTGGTCCGATTTGATTGAGATATCCAAAAAGTATTTTCCGGACCAATATACCTATGTTTTTCAGGGGAAGGATTTTGAAGGACTGATCTGTAATTATGTGGAGATTTTATCCGGAATGAACGGCGAGTTGTCTTTCACTGATAGCACCAAAATATTGGATTCCGCAAATGTTGCCGCTGTCCGGTTTATGCATGATCTGGTCCATAAGCATCAGATTTCACCACCGGAAGTCAGTTCCTTTGCCGAAGTCAGTTCTTATCGATATGCCTGTCAAAATAATATTCCTTTTATCCGCGCCTGGTACAGCAGTATCAATGACAATGTCGCTTTTGATGCGAAGGACAGTTTTTTGGACAAATTGAAATTAGTGCCATTACCTCATATGGGCCAAAATGATTTAACCACCGTATTAGGCGGGTGGAATCTGATGATCAAAAAAGATTCTGAGAAAAAAGATGCCGCTGTAAAATTTTTAAAATTTGTGGTTTCCGATAAGGTTCAGGAAATACTATTTAAAGAAGCAAATTATCTTTTTGTCACCAAACATATGTATGATCGCACTGACCTCTACGAATTTGAAGGCATTGATTTGCGGAATATTGTGGAAAATCACGCGATTCACAGGCCGGTTTTGGAAAATTATACAAAATTATCTGATATTTATTCCTATTATCTTAACCAGGCCATATCCGGAAAAGTTGGCAGTGAAGTTGCATTGGAAAATATTGTTAGCAAAATTTTTTCCGATGAAATATTTATAAAATGAGTATGTGAAAATGGGGCTGATCAAACGAATTCGCGAACATAGTTTTGAATTACAACACTTTATAATTCTCTTTATCATTTTAGCGATATTTCAATTCGCGCTGACTTATCTGAATAAATTTTCTTCCCATTCCTTGTTATCCAAAACAATGGAACTCTATAAAAAAGACTCAGCTGAAAAAATCGCCAATTTAAGTACAACCACACTGGAATTATTACTTGAAAATAATCTGGATAAAGACCGCTTAGAAATAAATAGTGAAGATATTGTAGAAGCCTTTAATATTATTTTTTCCCAGCAAATGCTGCAGGAAAATATCAATGAAATTTGTATTCTGATTTCACAGGACAACAGGGTTTATGCCATTGATGACGGTTATAATCTGTATTCTTACTTTTTTCTGCAGCAAACACCCTCATTTCAAACAGAGCAGCATAAATTCGCTGTTGAGAAATTTCAACATATTAACAGTGAAATTGAGAGGTCGGAAAAGATCATCTCGGTAATGGGAGAAGATCATTCCTTTTATAACTTTGTTCCCCTGGTCCTGCGAGGTGAATATCAGGGCGCTGTCTATATCAAGATCACACCCAATATTGACAGTATCAGCCAGGGAATTTCTGCTTCCTATAACCAAATGAGCATATTGTTTACCTCACTGATCATGTTTGGCTTACTGGCGATGTTCTATATTACTTCCTTCACTGTGGAAGAGCGTGATGAAACGCGGGAAATGCTTTTCAAGGAAAATGAAAAGAAACTCAAGCGGGAGGTGGAATATGAGAAAGAATCCCTGTTCACCAAACGAATATATCACGTGCATCATAAAGCCGAAAAGGTGATGGGCTTTATCAAAGAGGAAATTCGTAATCTTACCGCCGACAATATTGAAACATTTAAATATGTCACGTCGAAATATGCCAATTTTGTTTCCCGGGTTATCTATGATATGAAATGGTATGACGCGCCGATCCACGCCACCCGGAATCCGATATTTAACTCGAATATCAATGAAATTTTAAGGTTCATCGTCGAACATATTTTTAACCGCGTCTACGGTTCGGACTCAGGATACCAGTTTGAAATGGATCTGGATGAAAATTTGAAAAATGTTCTCATCAATGAATATGTGATCTGGGAAGTGCTGGAACCTCTGATTCAGAATTCCATTGAGCACAATGAAAGTGACATTGTTGTTACAATTAGAACGCGGTATGATAAACAGCGTAGAAGAGGCCAAATATTTATTATGGATGACGGGCAGGGAATTCTGCCGGAACTGCTGGAAAAAGGTGAGGATGGCGTCCAAAAAATATTTAAGGAGCATTGTACCAGCAAAGAAGATAAGGTAAATTCCGGTTACGGGTGTTATATTGCCAGTGAAATCGCCAGACGTAAATGCGGATGGGAAATGTATGCTGACAACCGGAAATCCGGCGGGGCAATTCTTCAAATAACAATACCCAATATGTAAGGATAAATTTTGGTAAAAAATAAAATTAATATAATGTTGATCGAGGATGAAGAATTCGATGCGCGACGTGTTGAAAATACTTTGAAACTGTCAAAATATAACCTGAATATAAAATCCAATTTTTCCAATGGGCGGAAGGCTGTTCGGGAATTTGAAAAAGACCCCGACGGATATGATGTCATCATTATGGATTATCAAATCGCCGGCGGCCTGATGGGCGAGCGATTGATCCAGGAGTTTAAAAAGGTTGAGCCGGTTATTCAGCTGATCGTGATCACCAAGATGACCATCCAACAGACCAATTTTGCTTTCGCCGACAGTCTTTTAAAAGCCGGCGCCTACTGGTTCTGCACCAAATATCCGGCGGATATTGAGGACCTTATCTATCAGCCTACGGACTTTATCCTGAGCGTGGTCAATGCCTACTATAAAAAGCAACTGGCGCTGGACAAACAACGGACTGACAAAAAACTGGACAGCAATATCCAGGATATTCTGGCTAAGAAACAGATTATCGGTGAGTCTGAAACCATTCATAAACTGAAATCCAGAATCCGCAAATACAGTAATACTGACGCCAATATCATGATCTACGGTCAGTCCGGCACGGGCAAAGAATTGATCGCTGCCAACATTCACTATCACAGCAAGCGTAAATATGAAAAATTCATTACGCTGAATTGCGCGTCGATTCCCGGTGAATTGATCGAATCGGAATTGTTCGGATTTGAGAAAGGCTCCTTTACCGGCGCCGGTGAGAAGCGGGAGGGCTACTTTGAGCAGGCTGACAAAGGCACGATATTTCTCGATGAAATTGGTGATTTCCCCATGAATGCCCAGGCCAAATTGTTGCGGGTTCTCCAGGAAGGGGAGATCGATAAGATCGGCCGCAAAAAAAAGCATAATGTCGATGTGCGCGTCATTGCTGCCACTAATAAAGATTTGAAAGCCATGGTGCAGGAAGGGAAGTTTCGCGAAGACCTGTACTATCGCCTGAATGTCCTGCAGATCGATGTGGCGCCCCTGGCTGAATACCGGGAAGATATTCCTTTGCTCATTAATCATTATATAAAATATTTTTCCAATAAAATGGGTATAATGACTCCGGCTATCGAGCCTAAATTGATGGATAAACTGAAAGCCTATGATTGGCCCGGCAATATTCGGGAATTACAGAATGTTGTGCAACGAATGTTATTGATTGCTGACGATGATATCGATGAAGATATTATTGATGAAGCCCTCACATCGTCGCTTACAAAAATAAGTGCTGGTACCCATTGCTTCAATTTTAAAGATGATGAGATTTTACCCCTGCGGGACATGGAAAAAGAACTGCGTCGCGACTACATTGAATTCGTCCGCAAAAAAAGTAATACCGACACGGAAGCTGCCGGGAAATTAGGTATGGCGCCATCAAATTTCTACCGGACCTGCAAAGAACTGGGGCTGAAATAAACACCTTATTTCATGAGCACAATTTTACGGGTTGTGGAAAATTCTTTACCAAAAATCCTTACTAAGTAAATCCCGCTGGTGAAACCCTCAGCATCCCATTGAATAATGTGGTCTCCCTGCTGGTAGCGCTGATCGGGTAAGGTATCCACCAGGTTTCCCTGCAAATCATAGATATTGATTTTTACCGGCATGGACCGCGATAAATATAATTTCAGGGTAGTCGCCGGATTAAAAGGGTTTGGATAAAAATTTCCAATTTTATAGAATGTTGCCCGTTGATCAACATTATCAATATTTTGCGGATATAAACTGTTGACAATATCCAGGGCATCCTGAATATTTCCGTCTACTATATGATAAAAGGCATTGTCCAGCATATTCTGGACAGCGGAACTGTTGCTGTACTCCTGCCGCAATTCATATATTTTCAATGGCATTTTTAAATAATCCGGCTGATAGTCGAACGTTGAATCAATATAGGCCCTGCGTGTGTTTTGAATTTCTTCAAGATATTGGTAACCAAATTCCCTTGTGGGTTCCACAATCGTGCCTTCGCCGTAATCATTCCAGGTGGCGATTTGCAGGATTTCCGGTTCGTAATTCATGGCTGCGGCAAGGGTGTTGCGAAAGGTTTCACCGTCAGCCGCGTCCAGGAAGCCATAGGAATTGTGCAACCCCGCCTCTTCATAGATATCATGAAATCCGGGAAAAGCGGTAGCAACCAGGTAGTCCCAGCTCAATGAGTTCTGATAAAAAGATGTCAGGTAAAGATTGAGATCGATGGGGCTTAAAATCCCGTTTTTGGATTTCCACATCGGCGGCCAGGGATATGCGCCGGTGGCAATTGGAGACAACCGGTTTTCATAGGTGAATAAGTGTGGTTTTGGCTCCAACTCTGAAAACATGGTTTCCCAGTCTGAACTGCTCTTGAAATAGAGCGGCCCCCAACTGAGCAAAACCGGCTGGCCCTCCAGTTTGGTATAAAAATCCTTGCTGAACCAATTATTACCTAAGAAATCCATAACTTTTTGGCCATGACTCAGGGCCTGAGTGGCATTGAAATGCCCGTCATCAACCATTGCCTTGACTGTGCGGTCCTCATAACAGATTGAAAATTCCATTTCTGCTTCTTCAACCCAATAGAGGAGCGCCTGTGTGCTTTCATGCAGAACCTGGTAATCATTATAGTCTTTGATCCCATACCAATCCACGATCACGCCATCAACGCCACTCAGTTTCATCAATAAAACCTGGTATTCCAGGAGATTATCATCCTGTGAATCATAGGGGCCGGTCAGGGGATAGTATTGGGAAGCGATTTCCCGTTCTCCTGCGGCATTTACCTGGTTTGGGTTAAAATGGTCCATGGTCCAGTGCCATCCCCAGTAACCGGAGTGATCCGGGGACTGGTACCAGGGCATGTAATGGACCATGATCCTGGTATTGGATAAAAGCGCGCCTGAAACCAGGATCAGTGTTAATAGAATACCCATAAAAAATTTTATAGCTTTGATGATTGACTCCTTATTCGTTTTTCTATTTATTAGGGCAAAGGATATACCACTACAGTCTCAAAATTAAACAGGATAGATATTTTAGAAAAACAAAATACCGGATAAAAATGCAAAGGGAGATAGTAAAAAAAAATACTAACCCAATCTTTTATCGAAAAGATAAAATTTTTTTATCAAAATGATAAAAGACGGGTACTGGTAGGGTTTTTATTTGGCTCAGTCCCTCGAAATTTTTTTTTTGGTCTGGAGTTTGATATGAACAAAGTGTCAATTGCTATTTTGGAGAATGTTAATGGTTGGAATAAATATTCTTATTATTGTTTTACTACTGGGCATCATCGGAGAACTGATACTTATCATTAGAAAATTTCAAAAAAATAAAAAACAAAATTCAAGAGCTGATCTTGATATTTAGACAATCTAATTTTCAGAAGGAGGAAGTATGAAAAGTAAAATGTTATTGTTACTAACACTAGTGCTTGTTGCCAGTGTTGCCTTTGCAGGGGATTTTGATAAAATTCTGCAAAGTTTTGATGAAGAACTGGATTCTACCATGTCCGGTTATAATGAAACACAGTTGTATTATGAACGCAACGAAAACAGCGATCCTGACTCAGGATATTCCCGCCTGAACTGGGTGGAAGACCCTGTTCACGAAGGAACAAAAGCCTTGCGCTGGGAATATAGTGTTCATAATGCCGAAAGTTGGGGTGGTTATCAGAAATTAGGGTTTAGTTTAGCAGATTCTACAAAATCCTTTGATTTTACCGGCTATGATACATTATCTCTCTGGTATTATGTTGATGAAGCATGTTCAGAAAGTGGTCGTATCTCTTTTAGAGTTAATCTGACAGATGTGGCAGAAGCCCCGGCGGGTGACACTGCCAGCAGCAATATCAATGCAGAATATTACTATTCTCTCCACGACGGTCTGGTCGATATGGAACCGGGTTGGAATGAGAAAAAAATAGCCATTGAAAATACTTATGCCTGGGACGGGTCTGCATTTAATTTGACTGGCTGGGCCGGTGTTGTTAATAACGCTGTTATTGACAAGAACCACATTAAGTCTGTGGATATTGAACTTTCCATTTCCGGAGCCGGTGAAGGTGACCGGGCCCATGGTGTTATCTTATTAGACCGTTTAGCATTGACCGGTGCAAATGCCGTTGATGTAACCTTTTTTAATGGCAGAGCGTTGCCTGCAAATGTATCTCTGTACGGCGGTTGGGGCGGTGGTTCCTATGAAATTACCGAAGAAGAAGATGCTTATCCGGAAGGTGGCACAGCTTCCATTAAATGGAATTTACCACCCAATGATTGGGCGCTCTGGGATGGTCTGGTATTTACACTGGACAATCCGGCAAACACAATGATGAGTTGGTTAACCGAGTCCTTAAAATTTAAAATTAAAGCAGACGCCGGACTCGATTCTTTGAAAATTGTACTGGCGGATGATGATATGGATGGCGACGGCCCTGATCTGGGTTATGAAGCCTTTTATATGTTAAAAGAAGAAGAAGTTGGCTATGACGGCACATGGAAAGAAGTTGAAATTCCATTGAATGAATTTGATCGTAATGGTGGTGCCTGGAATGGCGAAGCCATGGTTTATGATGCCCTGATGGATTCATCAAGATTGAAAGATTTGAAAATCTTAATGGGTTCGACAGCAGCTTTGGGAGAAGTTGTTTATCTGGATGATATTGTGATCGGAAATCCTCTATTTGACCTGTTCCCGCCGGAAGCACCCGCCGGTGTCAGCGCCACACCTTATCCGTCACAATACTATAATTTGGTTATGTGGCAGGATGTCGAAGGCGAAGAGGGTGAAGTCTATGATGTATATGCTTCTCCTGAACCGATTGACTCTGTTACAGGCCCGATGGTTGAAAAATTAGCCTCAGGTGTACTGGAAGGTACGCAGGCGGTGGCTCACCATCTGAAATATCCTTTGGTTGACGGACAAGTTGATTTCTACTATGCTGTTGTTTGTCGTGACGCGGCAGGTAATGAAGGTGAAGCCGGATTTTCCGGAATGGTAACCGGTACGGCTAAAGGTGTACCGACTATTTCTCTGAATGTACCTGATTTTGAAGCTGATGGCTATCTGGATGAATGGTGGGATGCAGGGATTGAGCCCATTGTTCTGAAACCGGAAACCGATTATGTAGTAGTCGGTTCAATGGCTGACAGTACAGACCTTAAAGCCTCTGTATACCTGGCGATTGATGATGACTACCTCTATATTGCCGGTGATGTTATTGATGACGTATTTTACCATTCTGACAACCAGGATTGGTGGACCAATGACGCGTTGGATTTTTTCATCGGACTATATAATCAAACCGGTGGCGCCCATCAGAATTATCAAAAAGGCAATGAACCGGATCACAAAATGCAGTTCAGAGCCAATGGGTTCACTGATGAAGTGACTTCAGGATATTCCATGGACTTAGACCATGAAAATTATTATTTCGAAGGCTTTGATCCGGACTATGTTTTCGAAGCCAAAATATCATTGGATAGTATCAAAACAGATGATGAAGCCCGGTTCTATCCCAAAAATGGTATGAAGATTCCAATTGAGCTTTATTTCCATGACAATGATGATGGCACAACAACCCATGAATCAGCCCTGGGATGGTCGCCCAACAACACTGATGCCGCATGGCAGACACCAACAGAATGGACCTACACATTCATTGGCGATCAATACGGATTTGTTGGTGTGGATGATGATGTTGATGAATCCTTTGCAACAGAATTCAGCCTGGAACAGAATTATCCAAACCCCTTCAACCCAACCACAACCATCAATTACTCCATTGCAAAAGCTGATTTGGTTAAGATCAGTGTTTACAATGTACTTGGACAAAAAGTCGCCCAGTTGGTTAATAAAAACCAAAAAGCCGGCGTCTATAATGTCCAGTGGGATGCGGCAAATTTTGCTTCCGGTATGTATATTTACAGATTACAGGCCGGGGATTTTGTCAGCACCAAAAAAATGTTATTAATGAAATAAATACAAATACAGTTGAGAGAGTTATTCAAAAATGGCTCTCTCAACTTTTTTAATTAAGGATTCTAAAAGGAATTTTTATGTCTAAATCAAACAATTTTAAATTGTTCCTATTATTGATGATACTGATTTTCCAGGCGGGGCTTTTGATTGGCCAAACCACGGGAAAAATTTCCGGGAAAGTTGTTGACAAAAAAACCGGCGAGCCGCTCATTGGTACCAATATAATCATAATGGAAGAGAATGTTGGCGCTGCTACTGATATGAACGGGGATTACTATATCATCAACCTCAGACCGGGAAATTATGATATCAAAGCATCAATGATTGGATATGAGCCCATGATCATAGAAGATGTACGCGTTTCTGTAAACCGAACCTCCTATGTGAATTTCGATCTAACCCAGGGCATGCTGGAAGGTGAAGCGGTTATTGTCCAGGCCGATAAAATTACAACTAAACGAGATCAGACCTCGACAGTAAAAAATGTCAGTTCCGAAGTTATGGAATTATTACCGGTGGAGGATATTGGTAGTATTGTATCCATGCAGGCGGGTGTGGTCAATGGCCATTTTCGCGGCGGCCGCACAACAGAAGTGTCCTATATGATCGATGGAATGCAGGTTGACGATTCTTTTGGTGGCGCCGGGCGCGCTGTGGAAGTGGAAAAGGAAGCCATTTCCGATCTGGAAGTGATCACCGGAACCTTTAATGCTGAATACGGAAAAGCTATGAGCGGTATTGTGAATGCCGTTACCAAATCCGGGTCAAATGAATTTCACGGTGGATTTTCCGGAGCATTATCAAATTATTTTACAGCCAATGACCATATCTTCATAGGACTGGATCCGGCGGAAGTTGACCGCAACAAGGATTTTAAAATCAATCTCAGCGGCCCGATTGTCAAAGATCATTTACACTTTTTTGTTAATTACAGGTACCGGGATAATAAAAACTATTTGAATGGCATACGCCGGTTTGATGTAGATAACCTGAGTGACTACAGTGCTGAAAATGAATCTATGTGGTATACGGAACAGACCGGTGACAGCGCTTATGTACCCATGGACCGGGATATTATGCAGTCCCTGATGGCCAAGGTTTCGACACGGCTATTTGAAAGGATCAATCTTTCCATGCTCTACACATTGAATATTGATGAATGGAATAGTTATGATCACGCCTTTAAATATAATCCAGATGGAATGGGTACAGCTCATCGTAATTCCAATATGCTGGCCTTTTCCCTGAATCAATCCCTGTCAGAAAGATTATTTTATGAATTGAAATATCAGCGCATGGTCAATGATTTTGGCTGGTATGTTTTTGAAGACCCGCATGATGACCGCTATGTCCATGATATATACCTGACCAATTACGGCCCGGGATTTTATACCGGCGGGCAGCAGAAAGGCCATACCATAAGAACTATGGTCCAGGATAATTTGAAATTTGATGCCACCTGGCAAATGACCAAACACCACAAATTCAAGACAGGATTTCAACTGATTCAGCACGATTTGGATAATAAATACCGGACAGTGTTAAATAAATATCGCAATACAGACAAAGAGGGTGAATTTTATTGGACCACTCTGGATGATGGGACTTTAAAAGTGAAATATGATTCCAGTTACGCGCCGATAACTCTTCCGGATTCAACTGTTTATTCTGATATTTATCAAGTCAAACCGAAGGAGTTTTCTGCCTATCTGCAGGATGAGATCAGTTTTGGTGACCTGGTTATGAATATTGGTTTGCGTTATGATTATTTTGATCCGGCCACCAAGGTGCCAAGCCAGTGGCGGAATCCTGATAATTCTATCTTTTTTCCCCTGGTTGATGACAATGGCAATCCCATGTTAGACGAAAATGGCAATGAAATTCCTGATCCCGAAAGAATGTCTGATTATATTGATGCCGATGTCAAGGCGCAGTTTAGTCCGCGACTGGGGCTTTCCTATACATTGGCCAGTACCGCCGTATTACACTTTAGCTACGGCCATTTTTTCCAGAATCCGCAAATGGAATCCATGTTTCAGAACCACAGTTTTTTGATCCCGCCCAATGATTTTGGAACCATTCTTGGCAATCCCAATCTGAAAGCGGAAAAAACGGTTCAATATGAGGTAGGATTGTGGCAGCAACTCAATGACTATATGGATGTTGATGTGGCCTTGTTTTATCGTGACATTTATGACCTTTTAAGTACCAAAGTGGTCTCCACCTACAACCAGATTCAATACGGGCTCTACACCAATAAAGATTATGGTAATGTCCGCGGACTGGAATTAAAATATAATTTTTTCTGGAACCATGTATCGGCAATGATAAATTATACATTACAATATACACGGGGTGTGGCTGATAATCCCACACAAACCTTTACCCGTGCCGGGAACAATATGGATCCGATTCCGGTTATGATCCCGATGAATTGGGACCAGCGTCATACTTTCAATCTTTCACTGGGATATAATACACCGAAATTTGGCGGTACAATGATCGCTTATTACAATTCCGGAACACCCTATACCTGGGCGCCGATTGAAGAGAGTGTTTTATCCAGAGTAAATTTATATAACAACAATGCATGGCAGTCCAGCGGGACATCGGTTGATTTTAACAGCTATTATAATTTGCAGATCAGCGACAACATCAGTCTCAGATTCACATTGTCAATTTATAACCTGATGGACAGCTTAAATGAAAACTGGGTCAACCCGACGACGGGACGCGCTTATACCGCAATCGTCCGGGAAAGTGATCTGCTTACTCACAGAAGTAATTTCAATGAATATAAAGATACATATCAGAATCCGGCTATGTACTCAGCGCCGCGTACAATAAAATTAGGAATGGGTATTAATTTTTAACGGAGAAAAAAAATGATAAAAACTACTAAAAATTATACCCGGGGAGATAAAATAAATATGAGAAAAAGCATAATATTGATTTTTACTATTTTGCTCAGTGTCAGTCTGTTTGGTCAGGCGAAAATTTATGAGGGGCCTTCGGATCCGGCCGGTGATCCGGCTGCCGAGCGCGAAGGCCGAATGACCGGAAACAGAGTCCAACTCTTTTTTCGCAATACCTCCGAACTGTCTGATTATGACAACACTCCAAACCCGTCCCGCTGGCCGGATAATTATAATGGCGTCAGCATGACTGACGGCGTCGGCCTGATGATCGGGGCCAGGGTTTTTGTTATGAAAGGTGACTCAATACCTGTCACTGATCCCGCCCAGCTGCTGACATTATCTGCACAGGGAATGATCGATACCTTACATTTTTTACAAACGAGTTACAGAGAAGAAATGGATGTTGACCCAACCGGACAGGTGGAATGGGGACTGTATCCGGCCTTTGGCTATTTTAATGAACTCAGTGAAAATCCGGCTATGAGCAATAAGGAAAATTCATGGCCTGTAGCCGGATGGCCCTCCAGTAATCATGGTCCTTTGAAATGGGCCGGCGAATGGAACGGGCGGTTCGGCCGCGGTGTAAAATATGCTGATTTGGAAACCTTTTTTGTTACGAATGACGCCCAGGATCAGGAATATATCTTACGGCCCGCAGGTACTTCCCGCTATTATCCCCGCCCCGGCGTTTTTATTGGTGACCATCCCCGTTTTGGCAATAAAGTTACCAAACAAAGAGGCGCTCCCTGGGGTGGAATTGGTGTTCGTGTGGAACAGCGTGGTTTTCAATGGAATAATCCACAGGCCAGAGATGCTATTTTCTGGGAATACAATATTGCCAATATCTCTGAATACACTGTCAAAGATATGGCTTTTGGATATTGGGTAGATAATGCTATTGGCGGTAATGCGCCTGAAGATGATATTGGTTTTTTTGACAAATTGCTGAACCTTTCTTATTCATGGGATATTGATGGTGTTGGCTCAGGTGGATTACCCACCGGTTTGATGGGGTTTGCATATCTTGAAAGTCCGGGAAAACCCAATGATGGCATAGACAATGATGATGATGGCCTGATTGATGAAAAGCGTGACAATGATGCCGGAACCCTGGTGGGCGCTTATGATGGAATTGCTGACCTGCAAAAATTTCTGGCATTTTATAACCTGAAAGAAGAAGACCTGCGAGAGCATTGGTCCGGTGATGAGGATCAGGACTGGATGCCCTGGGATGATGCCGATGGAAATGGTGTATGGGATCCCGGTGAAGATATTGGTGATGATGTTGGATTGGATGGTCTTGGACCCTATGACCTGAATTATCCCGGCCCTGATGAAGGAGAGGCCAATGGCAGACCGGACTATGTTGAAGGTGTTGGCTGTGAACCCAATTTTGCAGCCACCGATGTCAGTGAATCTGATATGATTGGATTGACAACTTTTAGACTCTTCCGTGTACCCAGCCACAATCCGCCTTATACGAATTGGTTCAGAAATGATAAGTCTATGTGGGAGTTGATCGGTGGTGATACATTGCAGACCCACTTTGCTGACCGTTCCAATTTAATCGAAACCTTTGCTTCCGGCCCTTTTACACTTCCTGCCGGCAGAACAGAACGTATTTCCATGGCTATGTTATTCGCTTATGATCCCCTGGAAGGGTTAACAGAAGAAAATGGTTTTGTTGCGCCGTCCTTATTTGAAAAGAAGCGCATTGTTCAGGTTATCTACGAAAAAGATTACAGGTTTGCTCAACCCCCGCATATGCCGACACTAACAGCAACACCGGGAGATGGGAGAGTGATCCTTACCTGGGATGATATGGCAGATACCAAAACCCGCGATCCATTCCTGGGTAATATTAATGATTTCGAAGGCTATAAGCTCTATCGCGCGACAGACAAAAAGATGCAGGACGCGGAAGTTATTACCGACGGTTATGGTGATAAAGTCTTCAAAAAACCGATTTTTCAATGTGATGTAAAGAACCTAAAAACCGGGTTTACAAACTTTGGGCTTGTCAATGGTATGGGATATTATCTCGGTTCTGATTCAGGTATTCAGCATTATTTCATCGATGAAAATGTTGAAAACGGACGAACTTATTATTACGCTCTTGTAGCCTATGACTTTGGTGCTGAACATATCGGCCCGGGGATCGCGCCTTCTGAGAACAATATCATTATTGAAATGGACGCTTCCGAATCAATTACCGGAATGAGTAAAAATGTACAGATTGTCAAACCCTATCAGCAGGCCGCCGGATATGTGCCGGAAAATATTGAAATGCTGGAAACCGAAGAAATCTTCGGCAGCGGCACGATCTCGCCTGAAATTTTGGGTAAAAAAGCACTGAATACCGACAGAACCTATGAAGTTCTTTTTCAAATAGATACAGTTAATAATGTGGACGATTACGAATATGGTATTCGCTATACCAACAGTGGTGTCATTGTTCGGGATGCCGATACAAAATCAGTGATCTATACGGAAAATCAGGATAATTACACCGGCACTAATATTTTGCATAGTGACTCATTGGAAGCTTATTATATCAACCAAAATAAAACCATTAAGACCGATGTATTTGACGGGTTGCGTTTAAACGTTGATTTGCCGGTAGTAACGGCTGACATCGACTATGCCAATAGTGGATGGGTGGTTGGTGAAGCCATGATGAAAGTTGCTGTCACCCCGGAAGGCTATGCTTTTCCGTGGGAATATGATATTCTCTTTGGTGATACCACCGAAGTGATTTATACCGGCCGGGGTATTGCCCGCCGGGTGCGGAATGAAGATAATCAAAATGTACGCCGTAACCTGATCAATGACGCGGATCTGCCGTTAAAAGCGATCAACAAATCAGTCACAGATTCCACCGGTTCCTATGAAGTACTGGATGCTGTTGTTCAGGATGTCAATCAAAATGGTAAATTCGATATATTAAAAGACCGTGTTTTCCTGGGGGTCATTGATACACTGGGAGATTGGGCCGGTACCGTGATGGTCATTGATTTCTCTTATGCCAATGGCAATCCCGAATATTTACCAAAATCCGGCGATGAGTATCATCTCTCCTTCCGACGTCCCTTTTGGAAAGATGACCGTGTTCTCTTCAAGGTCAATGTCAGTGATTCTCTGGATACAGAAGGTCTGGAAGAAACCATGAAAGATATCAAGGTTGTACCGAATCCCTATATTGCTACTAATAAGATGGAAACCTCGGTATTGAATGAGTTTCTGAATCAGCGCAGACGGATCATGTTCACTCATATTCCTTCCAAATGTACCATTAAGATATTTACTGTCAGTGGTGTATTTATCGATGAAATTGAGGTGAATAATACGTCCGACAACGGAACCGCGCACTGGGACCTTAAATCCCGTGAAGACCTGGAAGTGGCGGCTGGGATGTACATTTATCACGTGAAGTCGGATTTGACCGGTGATGAAAAAATGGGAAAATTTGCAATCATAAAATAGAGATCAGGATATGAGTAAGATGAAAAAAATATCAAATATAAGGACAATTATGGTAAATAAGATAAAATTTCCCGTGGTAATGTTAATTCTGATCATCATGATGCTGAGTTCACTCTACGCGCAAAAACCCTACAGGGTCGGAACCACAGCATGCAATTTTTTGGAAACAGGAATTGGCAGTGACGGAATGGCCATGGGCGATGCTTTTGTGGCTATTCCCGCTCAGATATCATCCTTTTATTGGAATCCGGCGGGTTTGGCCCACATGGAGGGTGGTGAATTTTTATTCATGCAGCAACCCTGGCTGGTGGATATCAATACAACTGCTTTTGTTGGTGCTTATATTATTCCCGGTGTTGGCACTGTCTCGGCTGGAATTCATCATATTGATTACGGGGATATCGATGTCACGACCTTATCCATGCAAGAAGGTACAGGAGAAAAATTTACATCCAATGAATATAGTTTCAGTCTCGGGTTTGCGCGTAAATTAGCACAATGGTTCAGTTTTGGAGCAAATGCCAAATATGTCTCCTCACAGATATGGCATTCCAAAGCCAGTGCCATGGCTATTGACCTGGGGGCCCTGGTGTCCACTGGATTTTTCTCTACAACCGGCAGACAGGAAGACGGACTGCGAATCGGTATGAGCATTTCCAATTATGGAACGAAGATGCAATATGATGGTATTGATCTGGTTTATCCCATTGACATTGCACCCGATGAAAATGGTAATTTTAAAGATGTGCCCGGACAATTTCGCATGAGTGAATGGGAATTGCCTTTAATTTTCAGAATCGGTGTTTCCTGGATACCCATCAATAATCGGTATAGTGCGTTGACAGTCTCTGCCGATGCGCTTCATCCCAACAATAACAGTGAATCCATCAATATGGGTGGACAATACGAATTGAAAATTCCGGGCACCGGCAGCCTGTTTGCCCGTGCCGGCTATAAAGGTTTGTTCATGGATGAATCAATCTACGGCGCCACCTTTGGCGGCGGTTTGAAAATCAATATGCTGAGAAATACCTCATTAAAGATTGATTATGCATACAGGGATATTGATGTACTGGGCAATGTACATGTCTATACGTTTGGAATAACTTTATAATTAGTAATCATGAGTTGAAATCTCCTTCTTTTTTGTTTCTCTTCCGGAACTTATATTCCGGAAGAGAAATTTTTATATTAAATAACCGGAATTTTAATGCAAAAGACCATTAAAATAGTATTCATTCTAACCGGACTTATTTGTCTGGCATTCGCAAAAACCTACAAAGGCGCGGAATACCGCACCCATGATACCTTTACCTACGGCCGCTTTGAAGTACGCTATAAATCATCCATTGGCCCCGGCCATACCTCAACCTTTTTCACTTATCATGAACTTGGTGGTGAAGGCACCGCCGCCTGGAATGAGATTGATATTGAAATTTTGGGCCGCTATGACAATGATGTCCAGTTCAACCCCATTACGCCGGGACAGAAGAACCATGTTTATCATCAACAGGTGGGTTTTGATCCCGCAGATGATTTTCATGTCTATGCCTTTGAATGGACACCGGAGTATGTGGCCTGGTTTATTGATGGTGTGGAAATGCACCGGCAGACCGGGGAGCATATTGAATCTCTGGACAGAGGCCAAAAGATCATGATGAATATCTGGCCGCCGGCCTATCAAAATTGGGTAGGCACCCTCGACCCGGCCACTTTGCCAAAATTCGCTTACTACGATTACGTCAGTTACGCATCCTATACACCGGGCAGTGGTGACAGGGGAACAGATGATAATTTTACCTTACAATGGAAAGATGATTTCAATAGTTGGGATCAGGATCGCTGGGGAAAAGCGACCCACACCTTTGTGGGTAACAATTGTGATTTTATCCATGACAATGTCGTTTTTCGCGACGGAAATATGGTGCTGTGCCTCACCGATGCAAACAATACCGGCTATACGGACAAGAACCCGCCTGTCCCCCAGGGTGCCTGGTATGACGGGCATCAAATTCAGATTGAATTTTCCGAACCAGTAATGAAGGCCAGCGCGGAAAATTCAGCCAATTATATTTTGCGAAATGGCGGAGAGATAACGGCCATTAAATTACAGAACAATCAACGGGACGTAATCCTTTCGGTAAAGGATTATGACATGAGTGTGGCCCATGATATTATGGTGGCGAATATTGAAGACAGCGCCGCATCACCCAATGTTTCCGCGCCGAAATTTTTGAATATAGTTAATCCTCCGCAACATGTTTATCCTCTGAAAATTAATGTTGGTGGTGATGCTGCCGGTGATTTTCTGGCGGATCAGAAATGGGACTTTGAAAAAAATTATGGCTACATGCCCGGCGCTGAAGGCAGCACAACTCAGCCCATTGCCAATACCACACTGGATGCGGTTTATCGTACGGAAATTCGTGATTTTGTAATGTACAAAGTGCGGGTTCCCAAAGGCATTTACACTGTCAAACTGATGTTTTCGGAAAATTACTTTACTGATGATGGCCAACGGGTTTTTGATGTCAATATTGAAGGAAATTATGTGGTCAAAGGACTGGATGTCCACAAAGAAGCCGGCGGAATTCACACTGCTTATGATTTGCTGGTGGAGAATATTGAAGTGGCGGACTGTGTCATTGACATTCATTTTGCCTCCACCCAGGATTTTGCCTTTCTCCATGGTCTGGAAATTGTCCAGGTGGCAGAAACCGCAATCGGTGATGAGGCAGCATTACCGGACAAGTTTCATCTGGAGCAGAATTATCCGAATCCTTTTAATCCGGAGACAACTATAGAATATTCTTTAAAGAAAAGGGGTGCTGTTGAGCTATCAGTTTTTGATCTTAGCGGTCGTAAGATTGATACACTGATTAACCAATTACAAAATGCCGGTAATTATTCTTCAAAATGGAATGGCTCACAATATTCCAGCGGGATCTATTTTTATCAGTTGTTTGTCGACGCCGGATTGGCTGGTACCAGAAAAATGATGTTGGTAAAATAATGGATGCGTTCCCAAATGCAATTCGGGAACGAGAGACGAGAGAAAATTCGG
>CAZCHS010000049.1:19588-22399 GCA_964498725.1 uncultured bacterium
AACGAGAAACAAGAGAAAATTCGGGAAGGAGAGAAAAATCAGAAACGATTGGAATTCAGATTAAAAGAGTTTCCCAATTCTGCGCCAGCGGATGCGGTTAAAAATATTCCAGCCTGAATGGTCCAGATCAAAGGAGGAGAGCAGAATCAGTGGCTCACCGACAATCAGGGATTCAGGTACAAATCCCCAAAACCGGCTGTCATAACTTTCGTCCCGGTTGTCACCCATCATGAAATAGTAGTTCTGTTTTGTCACATAATATTGCTGTGCATCCTTTTTAGAAATTGATTCTCCGGCCAGCCAGGCAACATTTTTGATCAGTTCATAATTATAATCGGTAAAATTAAGGGTATCACCTTTCTGCGGCACATAGATTGCCGAATAATTATCTTCATTCCCATTATTTTTTGGAAAAATACCGCGATTTACCAGATGTTTTCCATAGATATTTTCCCGCGTGAATTTAGTTTCCGCGGCATTGGAAAAGGTTTTTCCGTCGACAATTATTTGCTTGTTAATGATTTGTAAGTGTTGCCCCGGTAAGGCTACACACCGTTTGACATAATTGAGGGAATGGTCTTTCGGATAGCGGAAGATGACAATATCACCTTGCTTAAGTCGTTTGAAGCCGCGCATCTGTAAGCGGGGAATATCCAGGCCGATTTTAGTAAAAGGAATGCCAATCCGGTCAGGAGTATGAATATTATAACTCATATTGTTTCCAATCAGAAAATCACCGGTGAGGATTGTATTTTCCATGGATCCGGTGGGTACAAAGTAAGCGGCAAATATCGATGACTTGATTACAAAAGCAATCAATATGATCATCGTCCAGGATTTAACTTCGCTGATAATTTTTTCTTTGGTCATTATTGATCTCCCATAATTGCTCTTGCTACGCTTTAAAATTGTAAATAGTTCCAGGTATAATTAAAAAAAGGGAGCTGTAGCAGCTCCCTTTGCGTGATATTTGTCAAAAAATCAGAGGGCTTCGATTTTATCCAGTATCACTTCCAGCGGCTGCGCGCCAACCAGTTCTTCAGCGCCATTATTGATCACAATTTTCGGAACACCAGTGACATTATGCTTATTGGATAAATGAGGAAAAGTGCCGGCCTCTACCATGTCGGCAACCACTTTCGGGCTTTCCAGGGCCAGGCGATGGGCATTGATAACCGCCTGCGGGCAGTAAGGGCAACTCATGGTAACAAAAACCTGAATATGAACATCTTTCTCGATTTTCTTAATGCGTTCCATGACAGCCTCTTCAAGGGGCTCGCCGCCGCCGGAAACTTCCACCACACTGGTGAGAAAAGAATTGATCTCATACCCACCGGGAATACCGTAAAATCTCATACGCGTATCGTTTCCATCTTTATCCGCCAGCGCAATTGCCGGAATTTGTTTAATTCCCAGGGCTTTTACTTCATCCTGGTTTTTCACAAAATCATAAACCGTAAAATCCAGTTTGTCAGTCAGTTCTGATACTTCTTTTACAAATTCATGGGCATCCTTACAACTCTCACATTCAAATTCCTGAGTAAAAAAAATCACTTCAACCTTATCTTCCATTTTATCAAGAATTGTCTTTATTTGTTTTTGTGCTTCGTCATTAAAAAGACTCATAGTAAACTCCTTTTTTAGTTAGTTCTTCAGTACATATTCGTAGGCAGCCAGGGCGGCTTTTGATCCTTCACCGGCTGCTATTATTATTTGTTTGTAGGGGACTGACGTTACATCGCCGGCGGCAAAAATGCCGGGAACATTAGTATTACATTGACAATCCACAATTATTTCATTCCATTCGTTCAGGGATAATGTATCTTTCAGAAAATCTGTGTTTGGAATCCAGCCAATTTCTACAAAAAGTCCGTCGGTGGCGATTATTTTATGGTTTTTGGTTTTTCGATTTTCTATATCCACCTGTTCAATTCGTTTATCTCCGAATATTTCTGAGACTTGTGAATTAAAATAGACATCATAATTATTATAGGTTTTAAGATTGTCTATTAAGGATTTATCAGCGGTAAAATCTTCCAGGAATTGAATGATTGTGACATGTTTGGAAACCCTGGCCAAATCAATGGCGGCTTCCACGCCTGAATTGCCGCCACCCACCACAATTACTTTTTTATCTTTATAAAGGGGCGCGTCGCAGGTGGCGCAGACAGCGATGCCATTGCCTTTGAATTTTTCCTCACCGGGAACATTGAGCCAGCGGGGGCTCTTACCGGTGGCAACAATTACAGCTTTGGCTTTGAATTGCACGCCACCTTTTACTGTGACTATTTTTTCCTGATCCCCTTCAATTTTAATAGCAGGAGATTTTTCCAGGAAACCGATTTCAAACTGTTTGACCTGATCTTCAAATTTTTCCACCAGGCTCATGCCTTCGATGTATTTGAAACCCATGTAATTTTCCACACTGGCGGTTTCTGCCACCTGTCCGCCGACATTGTCGGTTATCAGCCCGGTTTTAACACCTTTGCGCATACAGTAAACAGCTGCTGTTAAGGCCGCCGGGCCGCCGCCTAAAATGAGAATATCGTATATTTTATCGGGATTCATGCTTTTGACTTTGTATTCACCCTTTTTTTCCGGCATGTTGAAATTGAGGTTAAAGTCCATTTAATTCTCCGCTTTTGGGGTTTAATTTTTATAACAATTTCAATATATAAAAGAGTTATTCAATTTTCAAATTCCTCAATACTTTTGGACAGATCAGATTATTTTAGGTTACAATCTTAACCTGAATCATTCATGAATTTTCAAATCTTTCAAGCAAAACAAATAAAATTAACAGTTTACCAA
>CAZCHS010000050.1:0-21868 GCA_964498725.1 uncultured bacterium
ATCATGAATGCAAATTAGTATTTTAATATGTATTTGGTAAACTGTTAATTTTATTTGTTTTGCTTGAATAATTTGAAAATTCATAAATAATTCAGGTTAAACTTATTTTGAAAAAACGGGGGGATGCCAATTTAATGAAGGAATTCCTTGTTTTATTAAATCAGCAATAATAGGTTCAACCTATGAAAACAAAATTGCTCAAAAACTGTCGGTTATTAGACTATGACAACCCTGTTAATATTTTGCTGGAAAACAATAGCATTACAAAAATATCAAATTTAGATTTTCAATACACCAACGCGGAAATAATCGATTTGAAGAATAATTGGATTGTACCCGGGTTAATTGATCTGCATATTCATGGCGCCGGCGGCGGGGAAGTGTACAAAGGCACCTTGCCGGAACTGCAAAAAATGGCAGACACGCTCTTCAAATTTGGCATTATGGGCACAACGCCGACAACGATTGTCAATCCGCAAAAGAATTTCGAACAACTGCGGGTATTAAAAGAGGCGCTGGATAAAATCTCCCCGCAAATAAAAATTTTCGGTCTGCATCTGGAAGGGCCTTATGTCCATCCCGCCAAACGGGGTGGTATTCCGGCCGCGTCAGTATTGCCCTATAACCGTGAAGAGCTTCTGAAAATCATCGATATTCTGGGAGACCATCTGGCCATGATGACCATTGCTCCGGAAATATCACCAAATATGGAGATCATTGATATTCTGCTGGATCATAATATCGTACCGGCGTTAGGCCATACAAATATTAATTATACCGATGCTCACAGTGCTTTTGATAAAGGCATCAGGCATGTGACCCATGTTTTTAATGCGATGCCTTCTTTTCATCACAGAAATCCCGGCCCTTTATTAGCGATACTGGAACGAAAGGATGTTTCAGTGCAGATCATTTCCGATGGCGTTCATCTCGATCCGGCAGTTGTCCGCTATCTGTATCGATCGTTGGGAATTGATAATTGCATTTGCGTTTCTGACGGGCAGAGTATTATTGGACTGCCCGATGGAAAATATGATATTAATGGCAGTATTCATGTTAAAAACGGTGGAAAAGCCACGGATTTAGATGGGAATCTTATCGGCACTGCGCTCGATGCCGGAACCATTGCAAGGAATTTTCAGGAATTCACTGGCTGTACCCAGGCGGAAGCGCTGCAAACCGTGACTGTCAATCCGGCCCGGGTGCTTGGAGTTGAGGATGAATTTGCAATTGTTGCCGAAGGGAAAATTTCCAGTTTGGTAATGGTTGATGACAATTGGAATCGATCAAAAATTCTATAAATAAAGTCACCGGTTCATTAATTGCTTGGCAACTAAAATAATCCGGTAATTATTCCGTTTTAAATTCCATGTTAATACGGTAAATTTCGTCAAAATTATAAAGGATTACCATGGAGATAAATTGGAGTCCCGAGGTCAGTGTCAATAAACCATCTGACCGGCATAAAAAATATTTGCAAGGACTGTTTTCAAAGCGTTAACCGGCATTATTCATAAAAATATGGATAATGTCCGCTTTGCGATGACAAAGAAAAAAACACTTTTATTAATTGAATAACCATTAACTTTTTAATATATTTGCCCGATATGAAGATAAATGTAAGAAACTTTTCGATAATTGCGCATATTGACCACGGAAAATCCACGCTGGCCGACAGAATGCTGGAAATAACCCATTCAATCAATAAGCGTCAAATGAAGAACCAGGTATTGGATGACATGGATCTGGAACGCGAACGCGGCATCACCATCAAGTCCCATCCCATCAGTGTTAATTATAAAGCCAAAGACGGTAACGAATACAAATTAAATTTTATTGACACTCCCGGCCATGTGGATTTTTCCTATGAAGTCTCCCGGAGTTTAGCCGCTTGTGAGGGAGCATTGTTATTGGTGGACGCGGCCCAGGGTGTGGAAGCGCAAACAGTGAGTAATGCCTATCTTGCCATTGAAAATGATCTGGATATCATTCCCGTGATCAACAAAATCGACTTGCCCGGCGCGCGGATTGAAAGCGTCAAAAAGCAGGTCACCGACCTGATCGGTTGTGAAGAGGATGAGATCATCTATACCAGCGCTAAAACCGGCCAGGGTATTGGTGAATTACTGGAAGCGATCGTAGCGCGAATACCGGGACCGGAATACAAACCCGATGAACCTTTGCGTGCCCTGATCTTTGATTCCACCTATGATCCCTATCGCGGCGCGATTCCCTACATTCGAATTTTCGATGGTAAAGTCAAAGAAGGGGACATGATCCGCATGTTCGCTAATAATTCCAGGCATGAGACCACAGAAGTCGGCATATTTAAACTGACAAAGGTGAAAACCAAAGAATTAATTTCCGGTGATGTCGGCTATCTTGTTTGTGGCATCAAAGACATTTCCGATATTGAGATTGGTGATACGGTCACTCTGGAAAAAACACCGGCAAAAGAACGGCTGCCCGGTTATAAACCCATGAAGCCCATGGTTTTCAGTGGCATGTACCCGGTTGATTCCGATGATTATACGGAATTACGTGCAGCCCTTGAAAAAATGAAACTCAATGATTCGTCCCTCTCTTTTGAACCGGAAACATCAGCTGCTTTGGGCTTTGGTTTTCGTCTCGGATACCTTGGATTATTACATATGGAAGTAATTCAGGAACGGTTGGAACGGGAATTTGATCTCGACCTGATCACCACGCTGCCCAATGTAAAATTTGAGGTGCTGAAAAAAGACGGCCAGAAGATCATTGTTGAAAAGCCCTCGGATATGCCGGAAGTCGGTGACATTGACAAAATATATGAACCATACATTAAGGCTGAAATCCTGACACCGCCCGATTACCAGGGCAATATTATGACCCTCTGCCAATCGCGACGGGGTATTTATAAAAACACGCACTTTCTTGATATTGATAAAGCCCAATTGAATTATGAACTCCCTTTGCTGGAAGTGGTTTATGATTTCTATGACAAACTGAAATCCACCACCCGCGGATACGCCTCTTTTGATTATGAACATATCGGATACAAAGAAGGGAATCTGGTGAAACTGGATATTATGATCAATGCCGATCCGGTGGATGCACTTTCACTGATCGTTCATGAAGATAATTCCTATTATCGTGGCCGTGATCTCTGTGTGCAGTTGAAAAAACTGATTCCCCGGCAAATGTTTGAAATCGCCATTCAGGCCGCTATCGGCCGTAAAGTGATCGCGCGAACCAATGTAAAAGCCCTGCGCAAAAATGTAACCGCGAAGTGCTACGGCGGTGACATTACCCGTAAGCGGAAACTGCTGGAAAAACAAAAAGAGGGTAAAAAGCGTATGAAACAAGTGGGTAATGTGGAAATTCCACAGGAAGCCTTTTTAGCGGTATTGTCCATGGATCAGGACGCTCCCAAAAAGTAGCCACTTAATGAAACTCTGCAAACATGAATTATCTCAAAGAATATTGGCAGGAATCCAGATCACCACTCTATAGCCTGATATTCACGCTTCCTCTGATTATTGTCTATGAGGGATTGCTCTTTACAATGAATCATTCCGATATCGCCGGAATGCGGAATGGCGCCGATGCCCTGATCCGACAATTCTTTGCAATGTTCGGCATCTATGGCTTTTACCTGGTTGGATTTGTCATTTTGCTGGTGCTGTTCCTGATCTACCTTTTTCAACACAAAAACCGCAAACTCTCCAATCTGAATAAACAATTTTTTCTCCTAATGCTACTGGAAAGTATGTTCTACGCCACTCTGCTCAACCTGGTATTGAATAAATTTTTAACAATTCCCCTGATGAATATTGAAAGCCTGAATAATCGTGAAATTATCGCCATGAGTATTGGCGCCGGTGTGTATGAGGAACTGGTGTTCCGGATCATCTTTCTCCAGGCAATTGTAATAATTTCCCGTTATTTGCTGCGCCTGAATAAAGTGACATCGGTGGTAATGGGGATTATTCTCTCGTCAGTAATTTTTTCCGGATTTCACTATATCGGTCCTATGGGCGATTCGATCAATATTATTTCCTTTACATTCCGGTTTATTGCCGGGATAATGCTGGCGACGATTTATATCCTGCGGGGATACGGGATCGCGGTTTATTCCCACGCCCTTTATGATTTGCTACTCTTTTTTTGATATTTTTCTTATTTTTATTGCAGCAATCGAAAGGTATACTAATGCGGTTTTATAGCAGTATTTCAAAATATTATGACTTTATCTTTCCCTATAAACTCATGCAATTGGAATTTCTGATGAAGAAAGGTTTAGTGAATGCGGAGAATGTGCTCGATATCGGGTGCGGAACCGGGAATCTGGCACTTGAGGTGGCTAAACAAAACTGCCTAATAAAAGCATTGGATTTTGACCGGGAAATGGTCACGATGGCAAAAGCGAAAAATAATTCGGCAAATCCTGAATTTTTACACATGGATATGCGGAAAATTGCTGATCATTTCAGAGCAGACTCTTTTGATTTGGCCTATTGTTTTGGTAATACAATTGCTCACCTGCTGTCTGATGAACAGATAGGAGCATTTTTACATTCTGTGAAAAGTGTCCTTAAACAGAAGGGAACATTTCTGTTTCAATTGCTTAACTATGAAAATATTCTGGCTAATAAAACTACCCAATTACCATTAATTGAAAATAATACCATAAAATTTGAGCGCTACTATGAATTTAATGACGCCAAACTGGTGGATTTTATTACAATCCTGACAATTAAATCCACCAATGAAACCATCAAAAACAGGATTAAACTCTACCCGGTTACAAAGAGGAGATTAATAAAATTGCTCCATGAAACAGGGTTCAGGAATAGCAACTTTTTCAGTGGTTTTAATATGAAATCGTTAGATGACACAAGCCTGCCTTTAGTCGGCAGCTGTCAATTGGAATAGGAGAGGAAAGCTAATGAAATTTCATTCAGCGGTCATCATTGTCAGTAATATTGAAAGATCAAAAGAATTTTATATTGATGTGATGGAACAAACAATCGAACATGATTTCGGGAAAAATATCATTTTTGAAAGCGGCTTTGCTATCTGGGAACCCGCGCCGGATCATGTGATTCCCAAAAATTTAGAAATCTCGGCAAAGGCCAATCAGTTTGAGTTATACTTCGAAGATGAAAATATTGATTTTGTGTATACCAAACTGCAGAATACCGGTGTGGAGTTCCTGCATGATATCTATGAGGAACCCTGGGGACAGCGGACGATTCGGTTTTTTGATCCCGACCACCATCTGATCGAAGTGGGAGAACCGCTGCATACTTTCGTCAGGAATATGGTTGATAATGGTTTGACAGCACAGGAAATTTCAGACAAAAGCGGAATTTCACCGGATACGGTGAAGATTCTGCTGGGAGAATATCTTGACTAAGGTATCAGAAATCAAATTCCCCCGTACCCGAATCGCGACCTTTGACGTGGGTGCTATCAGTCGAAAACGCCACTCCGTCGCGGCCCTGATAGAGGTGGATGTCACGGAAGCCAGAAAAAATATTCGCAAAGCACGGCAGGAGGGAGCGCCAATCTCCTTCACAGCCTGGCTCATGAAAACGATTGCCACCGCTATAAAAGCCTATCCCGAAGTCGCCGCGATATTAAAAGGCAAACGCAAACTCCTGATCTTTGAGGATGTCAATGTTTCCATTGTGGTAGAAAAAGAAATTAAGGGTAAAGCGGTTCCAATTCCGTTAGTGATCAGGGAGACAGATAAGAAATCAGCCGCCGATATTACTGGTGAAATTAAAGCAGCAAAGAATAAAGAGATGAGCGATAAGGATATGGTGCTTCATAAAAAGTCGAAACGGTTGGAAAAACTCTATTACTTTCTGCCCGGATTTCTGCGGCGCCTGGTTTGGCGATTTATACTGAACCATCCAAAATTGGCCTACAAGCAGATGGGCAATGTTGTTCTTACGTCTATCGGCATGATGGGCAATATCAATGGCTGGTTTATTCAGACTTCTGTTCATCCGATATCTTTTGGTATCTCTACCATCACAAAAAAGCCCCGGGTAGTGAAAGATGAGATTGTACCCCGGGAAGTATTGAATATGACGGTGCTGATGGATCATGATGTGGTGGATGGCGGGCCTATGGCGCGGTTTATTAGCTATTTGAGTAAGATTGTTGAAAAAGGGGAGGTGTGACTATAAATTATAATAGAAAAGGTGGTCAATAACCACCTTTTACTAAATCTGCGATAATCCGCGTAAATCCGCGGTTTAAACCTAATTAATCATTCTGCAATTCCTTCAACACATTCTTGGCATCAGCCATGGGATTAACACCATCATCTTTGTAAATGACCTTGCCATGGTTATCGAGGATAAATGTCCATCGTTTGGTGGTAACGCCGCGTTTGAGCGTCACTTTTTCGTCATTCATTTCTTTTTCGATTTCACCGCCGTCGGAATAGGGAACACCAAAAAGTTTGGCGACTTTTCCGTTGGAATCTGATAACAGTGTAAAGTTCAGATCATGGGCCTCTTTAAAAACTTGCAGCGCTTCCACTTCATCGCCACTAATGCCGACAACTTCCGCGTTCAGGTCTTCAAATTCCGACATGTTGTCACGATAACTGCAGGCTTGTTTGGTGCAGCCGAAGGTCATGGCTGCCGGATAAAAATAGACCACCAGGTAGTCGCTTTCCAGTGAATCGCTGTGCCACATTTCACCATCGTCCGCCGATAATTTGAAAGAAGGCACTTTCTCACCAACTTTTAGTTCTGCTGCCACTAAAAAGACCACAGAAAATAATATCATTAAACTTGCTTTTAATACTGTTTTCATATTTTGTACTCCATTGTTGATTTGTTACCAATGTACATAAGAAGCTTTATTTTGTAAATAGTTACAGTAAAATAGTATTTTTGTAGGAAATTTTAGAAGTGAACCATTTGTCTGTCTGTCGAAATGAATTGAAGCCATGGTGTTGGTTCATGCATTACATAAGATTTTTGAGTTTATTAATACTTGACTTATTTTCTATATTTGAACTGGTTCCCAAATTCAATTTGGGAACCAGTAGAGTAGTAGAGTTTTTTCACCACAATGAATTGTGATGTTATGCTGAGAAAGATATCAGAATAGTCCAGATGCTTTGCCCGCGTGATAAAGCAGGCATGTGACAATGGTGAATTACTGACCTTGTTCAAACATGATACTGACGGATTCATTGTTCAGCAACCGATTGATCACCAGTGTAAACAATTCCGTGAGATTGATAATGTTGATAATACCCAAATCCTTGAGATTGTCCGCGGGGAGCACAGAGTTGGTTGTATAAATCTTGCGAAGATTATATTGGTCACATAACAACTGAAAATTTTGACAGCACTGGTCAACACCCAAAAGATGGGGCGCGGCGACATTGATCTCCTTGATTCCTTTACTTTTGCTGAGTAATTTCGCCACTTCAAAGATCGTCGATCCGGTAGAAATGATATCATCAATAATGATGGCCTTTTTCTTTCCTGTAAAATCACCGACAATTTCCGTGATCTCGACTTTTTCTCTGGAAGGCCGGAATTTGGATGCCACAGCCATGGGCAGATTGAGTCCTTTGGCAATATTTTTCAGAGTTTTTGCAGCGCCGATGTCCGGTGCTACGAGAATGGTGTCAGGTGATCCGGAAAATTCTTTGAAAACTGCTGTCCAGATGGGAGCAGCGCTTAGATTGCTGATAGGAATGGAAGCGAAAAAACCGTGAATTTGCGGAGAATGGGGCTCCAGGCAGACGATCCGGTCAATACCCGCACCGATCATCAGATCAGCAACCAGACGCGCTGTGGTGGCTTCCCGCTGGTATTCTGTCGGCTTATCCTGGCGGGAATAGCCCAGATAACTGGTGATTCCGGTTATGGATTTTGCGCCGTGTTCCCGAAAGGCGCGGGTGGCGATCAAAAAAGCCATCAAATTATCATTGATAGAATCGGGAAATAAGGGATTGAAGAGGGATTGGAAAAGAAATACATGTTTACCGGAAATTGATTTATTGATCCGGACTTTGAGTTCCGTATCAGAAAAAGATTCATCAATATTTTCCAGGAAAATAACATTTCCAGGCGCGACCTTGTCATATTTTTCATAAACCTGCCGAGCCAGATAATCCCCGGCTCGCAGACTGGCAATAACAATAGGAATATCGCTGTTATGAATGAAATATTTGTCAAAATCAAAGGTCATTATTTTTCCAGCATTTCCCGGGCCTCTGTCAGACCGCTGTGTTGATTTAGGAAATTGTCAATTTTTGTTTCCTCAATGATCTTTTCAGCGGTATCAATAATTCTGTTTTTTTCCTCAGGTTCAGGGAGCTGGTTGGCAAATTTGATAATGTCCAGTTTTTGCAGGATATCTTCAATCTGAAACATGATTGTACCTGAAATTTCTAAGTCGGCCAGATTTTCACTGATATCCCGGGTTGGCATTTCCAGGGCGCGAATAAAGAAACGATTCTCCAGATATTCACGCAGCACATAGGAAATTTCTGTGTAGGTCTTAATAATTTCGGATTCGGTATGAAAAGCCATTTTTCGAATTGCCGCCAGTTTTTTCAAAGCGATAATATGGGGCGGGTCCAGGTATTTTTCATCAAATGCGACTTTGGGATGGTCTTGTTTCCAGCGACGGTACCACAGATACCAGGCAATAAAAATGACTAATAAAATTAGCACGAAAATCACAATATCCCAGGGGATAATGGTTGGCAGTGGAAAGGGTGGTTTTATATCTTTCGGCGGAACATTTTCATCGGGTGGTAATATCGAGATAACATTAATTAAATGAGGACTGGTGCGGAATAATTTCTGGTCAGCGCTGTCTTTATGAAGGGCTACAGTGAGTTCGGGAAGTTTGATTTTGCCTGTATCAAAAAGAGCGATCTTGAAATTGAATTCCTTCAGAAAACCGGTGGCGATTTTTTCTGCTTTACCGCTTTCACGGGCAATAAGTGAATAGTTTTGCAATTCATCGTTGATATTCGGGAAATCAATCCGGGTATTCTTCTCTTCGTAACGCACACGAATATTTAGGGTGACCTGGTCGCCTACAGTGGCGATGGTTGTATCAATTTTGGAGGTAATGGAAATTTCGGCGAACAGGCCGTTGACAAACACAAATATGATCAGAAACAATAGCAATCTTTTCACAGAAATATCCTCTTTTTTACCGAATTCGCATTTCTCGCTGCTTAAAAAATTTGATCAGGGGTTCGATGTAACTTTCCGATACATTGATCAGAACATGATCCAGGTTGATCCGCTTACTCTGTTGCTGAAAATTCTGAAATTTTTCCTGCATAAACGCACGATAGTTTTTGCGGAATTTTGGATTGGTGGTATCCACCCAGACTTCTTCGTCGGTTTCCGCGTCTCTCATTTTTATCAACCCGACATTGGGCAGGTCAATCTCCCGCTGATCATAGGTTTGAATGGCGACCACATCGTGCTTTTTATTCAGGATTTTCAATGGTTTTAAAAAATTATCGTCATCAAAATCAGAAACCAGGAAAACAATCGTGTGACGGCGAAGGCCACGCAGAAGATATTCCAGCCCATTTTTAATATTGGTTTTTTTTGATTTTGGATTGAAGTACAGAATTTCTCGAATTACACGGAGCACATGGGATTTTCCCTTGGCCGGGGGAATGTATTTTTCAATATCATCAGTAAAGATTAGCAGGCCAACTTTATCATTATTCTTGATGGCGGAAAAGGCCAATAACGCGCAGATCTCAGCGGCGATTTCCGCTTTGAATTTTTCACCGGTTCCGAACTGTCCCGAGCCTGAGGCATCCACAGCCAACATAACAGTGAGTTCCCGTTCCTCTTCATAAATTTTGACAAAAGGCCGGTTTGCCCGGGCCGTGACATTCCAGTCGATTTTACGAATATCGTCGCCAATCTGGTATTCACGGACTTCGGAGAATTCCATTCCCTGTCCTTTGAAAACCGAATGGTATTCACCGCTGAAAATATCATTGACCAGATTCCGGGTTTTCAGTTCAATATGGCGGACTTTTTTGATTAATTCTTTGGGAATCATAAATATTATTTGTTTACGGAACTTCCACAGTTTCAATGATTCGTTGAATAATATCTTCCGAAGTCACTTCTTCGGCTTCCGCTTCAAATGTCAGTAATATACGGTGTCGCATGACGTCCATAATAACATCGCGAACATCTTCCGGTGTCACAAATCCGCGTCCCTGCATAAAGGCTCTGGCCTTACTGGTCAGGGCCAGGTTAATTGATGCACGGGGAGAGGCGCCGGTATTGATGAGTTCTTTCAGATCGTCGAGATTAGCCGCTTCCGGCTGACGTGTGGCGAAAACCAGGTCAATAATATATTGATGAATTTTTTCATCAATATAAACATCATTGACAACAGTCCGGGCGGTTTTGATATTTTCCGTGGTAATTACCGGCTTCAGAACTTCCTGGACATTATTTTTGGTGTTAGCCATGCGTTTCATGATTTCCAGCTCTTCTGCACGATTGGGATAATCAATAACTACTTTGAGCATGAAACGATCCACCTGGGCTTCCGGTAGGGGGTAGGTACCTTCCTGTTCAATGGGATTTTGCGTAGCCAGCACCAGAAAAGGGTCATCCAGGATGTGGGTGGTATCTCCGATACTAACCTGCTTTTCCTGCATGGCTTCCAGTAATGCGGATTGGACCTTGGCGGGTGAGCGGTTGATTTCATCGGCGAGGATAATATTACTGAAAATCGGGCCTTTTTTGGTTTCAAAGGTTCCTTTTTTCTGATTGTAGATTAGAGTACCGATAAGGTCTGCCGGCAAAAGATCCGGCGTAAATTGGATACGGTTAAAACTGGCTTTGATCACTTTTGCCAGCGAGCTGACAGTCAATGATTTCGCCAGGCCGGGAACACCTTCCAGCAAAATATGGCCATTACACAGCAGACCGACAATTAAACTGTCCACCATTTTTTCCTGACCGACAATTACTTTTCCAAGTTCCTGTTTTATATTGGTAATGAAACTGCTCTCTTGTCTGATTCTTTCATTCAATTCACTTAAATTAAATGACATAAAAATCTCCGCTTATTTCTTAATCAGTTAGGTTTGCGTCTTGTAATTCTTCGAGGGTTTTGCCCATGTTTTCGATTTCCCATTCCGCTGATGAAACCAGGCCATGTCCGGGATACTCTTTGATGAAATATTGATAGGCCTTTTTCGCTTCGTTGTAATTTTCCATCTCATTAGCATAAATGTAACCGATCATAAATAATGCATTGGGTGCTTTTTCCGAATCAGGATATTTTTTTTCAATCTGCCGATACCGTTCAATGGCTTTTTCATAATCTTTGATATTGTTTTTGTATATCTCAGCAATGAAAAAAGTAGCCTTTATCGCCTCTTCACTGTCAGGATAATATTTGATAATGTTTTGGAATTCATCTATAGCGCGGTCATAGTTTTCGACATCAAAAAGAGCGGAACCGGATTTCCAGTATTCTTCCGCGGTTTTGGTGGGTTTTGAGCAGCTGTTAATCGACAGCAGGATGACGAGCACTGGTAATAAAATATAAAGACTCTTTTTCATTTTTTTCTACCTCCTAAGGAATTCAATTGTTTGTTACCCGTAATAATTAGCGTAATTTAATTTTTTTTGATGATAAACCAATAACTAAATCTTGTTTTTATATTCTGCAAATCATCACAAATGCTACAAAACTGACGCTTAAAAGTTCCGTAAAATATTGAAAAATTTTCAGAAGAAATCAACAAGAACCATAAAGGATATCAATATAAAAGAGGTTGTGAAAAAATTGTCTATCTCACATAAAGGATTTGGTTTTTACCGGGAAACAAGTTTTAATTGTTTTAAAATAACAAGCGATATAAATTTCCTATGTTCATAAGAGATAGTTTACAGTTTTCTTTGATAAATCAGGTGAAGAGGAAATGAGAATAAGATCAACCATATTTGCTATCCTTTTATTTGCAATTGCAAACGCACAAAATTCACAATTATTGGATAATCCGGAATATATCAAAACCAAAATGGTATTGGTCAGGGGCGGGACTTTTTATATGGGGAGCAAGCAAGGGTATGATATTGAAAAGCCCGTGCATAAGGTGTCAGTGAGTTCTTTCTATATTGGTAAGCATGAAGTGACTTTTCAGGAATATGACCGGTTTTGCGAAGTGACAGGCCGGCAAAAGCCCGATGATGAAGGTTGGGGCAGGGGAAACCGCCCGGTGATCAACCTGACGAAAAAAGAGATGATCGCTTATTGTCAATGGGTGGGCGGACGGTTGCCGACAGAAGCGGAGTGGGAGTTCGCTGCCCGTGGCGGAAATAAAAGTAAACAATATCCCTATGCCGGCAGTCATCAATTATCCGCGGTCGCCTGGTATGATGCCAATGCCTACAATCTCGGCGAAAATGATCCCGGTTACGGAACGCATCCGGTAGGCCTGAAACAGCCCAATGAGTTGGGTCTTTATGATATGAGCGGAAATGTTTGGGAAATGTGCAATGACTGGTTCGGTGAAGACTATTATGCAAATTCTCCGGTTAATAATCCCGGCGGTCCGAAAGAAGGTAACATAGCTGTTTTACGGGGTGGTTCCTGGTTCGACATTCCAAACCTCTGCCGGCCCACCGCCAGGGTGAAAAGTTTTCCCGATTATCGTAATTATGATATTGGGTTTCGGGTTGTGAAAGACCGGTGAATTTGAAAACCTCATTATTGTCACTTTCAATAGAAAATTAGGATTGATTTTGAATGTATAAGGATAAATATTTAAATTTAAACCATCAAAAAAGGAAACTACAATGGTGAATAATGACATACAAAAAGAAGTATTGACCCTTAACAAAGATGAAAAAATTCATCTTGTAAAAATTATTCTTGATAGTATTGGTACTGAAAATGAAGAAATTGAAAAAATTTGGGTAGAAGAATCTGAAAGAAGGTATAAGGCATATCTTGCCGGAGAAACAGAGGCTTATCCATTGGCAGACGTTTTAAAAAGAATGGAAAATGAAGTTTAAACTTATTTCTCCTGCTGATCAGGAATTGATTGATATAGTAAATTATTATGAGAAGCAGGAGATCAATTTAGGTAATCAATTTTTAGCAGAATTTTATGAGACAATAAATCTTATTGGCAAATACCCAAAATTATGGGGTAAAGTTGGAAAGAAAACCCATAAAGCTCAATTGAATAGATTTCCGTACACGCTATTGTATATAATTGAAGACAAAACTATATTGATAACTTGTCTTGCTCATCAGAACAGAAAACCTGACCATTGGATTTCAAGAGCCTTATAAATTATTTATTAAAAAACCCTCTAATATTATTTTAGAGGGTTTAATACTTTCCGGTTATGAAAAATCTTTATTCTATTTCAAACTTCAATTCATTTCCATCATAATCAATTTCTATATGATCATTTTCCTTTAATTTTCCTGACAGGATCAACTCCGCCATGGGATTCAGCAGCAATTTTTGAATATTCCGCTTAACCGGACGGGCGCCGTAAACCGGGTCCCAGCTGACTTTCGCCAGGTGTTTAACCGCTGCTTCAGATAGTGTCACATTAATATTCTGGTTAGCGGCAAGGCTTAAGAGATGTCTGAACTGAATTCTGACAATATCCTCAATTTCATGAGGAAGGAGCGGCGTAAATACAATGGTTTCATCAATACGGTTCAAAAATTCCGGCTTCAGATGGTCTTTCAACTCATTCATCACGGTTTTCTGAATAACATCATATTTTTCCGCGATATTTTCTTCTGTCAATTCTGAGGTTTGGCTGGTGATCAGGTGGGATCCAAGATTTGAGGTCATGATCAGAATTGTATTAGTGAAATCTACAACACGGCCTTTGCTGTCAGTCAGTCTGCCGTCATCAAGAACCTGCAGCAAAAGATTGAACACATCATAATGGGCTTTTTCAATCTCATCCAGCAAGATTACAGAATAGGGATGTCGGCGAATCGCTTCTGTTAATTGTCCGCCTTCATCATAGCCCACATACCCGGGAGGCGCGCCAATCAGTTTGGCTACAGCGTGACGCTCCATATACTCTGACATATCAATGCGAACCAGCGCATTTTCATCACTGAACAGAAATTCTGCCAGAGCTTTAGCCAGTTCGGTTTTTCCGACGCCGGTGGACCCGGTAAAGATAAAGGATGCCAGCGGACGATTTCTGTCCTGCAGTCCGGCCCGTGCGCGGCGAACCGAATCTGCCACAGATTTGATAGCTTTGTCCTGTCCCACAACCCGTTCATGCAGTTTACCTTCCAGTTGTAGCAGTATTTTCTTTTCACTTTCAATCAGTTTTTTAACTGGAATATGGGCCCATTTTGAAACGATTTCAGCAATATCTTCTTCGGTCACTTCTTCGCGAATATATTGCTTGTCCTTTTGCTTCTCTAACAATTCTTTATTTTTGTTCTCCAGGTCTTGTTGCAAACTGAGTAATTTTGAGTGTTTTAATTGCGCGACTTTTTCCCAGTCACCTTCCCGTTCAGCCTTTTCAGCCTGCTGTTTAGTTTCATCAATTTGTTTTTTTAGATTATTGACAATATTAATGATTGTTTTTTCTTCTTCCCATTCCTGTCGAAGGGCGGCGGCTTGTTCTTTCAGGTTCGGCAGTTCCCTCTGAACTTCCTTATACCGTTCTTTTGACTGTTTATGATCCTTTTCTTTTTTCAAGGCCCGTAGTGCGATCTCCATCTGATTGATTTTCCGCTGCAATTCATCCAGTTCCGCCGGTGTGGAATCCACTTCCAATTTGAGACGGCTGGCGGCTTCGTCCATCAAATCGATCGCTTTATCGGGCAGAAACCGTTCACTGATATACCGGTCTGACAGCTCAACCGCGGCAACAATCGCGCTGTCTTTGATGCTGATCCCGTGATGGATCTCATATTTTTCCTTGATACCCCGCAGAATTGCGATAGCGTCATCTACGGAAGGTTCATTGATCTGTACCGGCTGGAAACGGCGTTCCAGGGCCTTATCTTTTTCAATATACTTCTGGTATTCATCAAAGGTCGTGGCGCCGATACAGCGTAATTCACCCCGCGCCAATGCCGGTTTTAAAAGATTGGAGGCATTCACAGCACCTTCGGCTGCCCCGGCTCCAACAACAGTATGAATTTCATCAATGAACAGAACAATGTTGTCATTGGATTCACCGACTTCTTTGATCACGGTTTTCAGCCGTTCTTCAAATTCACCGCGGAATTTTGCGCCGGCGATCAGCGCGCCCATATCAAGGGAGAGGATACGTTTGTTTTTGATGGTTTCCGGCACATCTCCCGATACAATTCGCAGTGCCAGACCTTCCGCGATAGCGGTTTTACCCACACCGGGATTTCCGACGAGAACAGGATTGTTTTTCGTGCGCCGGGACAGGACTTGCAGGGTCCGGCGTATTTCTTCTTCACGGCCGATCACCGGATCCAGTTTGCCTTTTTTCGCCATATCATTCAAGTCACGGCAATAGCGTTTAAGGGCTTGGTATTTGTCTTCCGGAGACTGATCGCTAATAGTCTGGGAGCCGCGAATTTCTTTGAGCGCATTGAGCAGTGTATCTTCTTTAATACCATTTTCCCGGAACAACTGCTTTAATTCATTTTTCGCCTTATTTTCAAGTGCCAGTAAAAAATGTTCGGCACTGATATATTCGTCGCCAAAGTCCTCTGCCAATTTTGCAGCTTTGTCTAACACTTTTTCAGAGTCCTGTGACAAATAGGGTTGTCCGATACCACCGGAAATTTTGGGATATCTTTCCACCAGTTTATTTACGGCATTATTAAGAGTATCAATATTTCCGGTAATTTTTTTCAGAACCACCAGCCCGACATTATCTGCCACGGATAAAATACTGAGCAGTAAATGCTCCGGCTGGATCTGTTGTTGTGAGAGATTTTGCGCTGATTGAATCGCTTCTTTGACGATTTCCTGCGCTTTAATAGTCAGTTTATCAAAAGAAATCATATATTTTCCTCCACTTTTTTTAGAATGCATAGGATATCGCGAATTGCGGTACCCAGCGCTTTTCATCTTTGAATAAAGGCCTGGCAAGATCAACTCTTGCCGGCCCAAGTGGAGTGGCAACAGTCAGACCAAATCCAAAGTTCCATCTATATTGACTGTCACGGAGTGACTTAATGTCAGAAACCAGGTTTCCGCCATCAAAAAATATTTCACCGCCAATGATCCAGTAGATGGGAAAACGGACTTCAAAATTTGTTAATACTTTCACCCGTTTTCTTTGCGCGATAATAGAACCGTCCTCACCCTTCTGGGATAAAAACATCAGGTTTTCCCAGCCACGCATACTATTAGCACCGCCGAGATAGTATTTTTCGTATTGCGGCGCTGAATTATCTGAGGCATAAGGAGCCAGATAACCAATTTTTGCACGATAAGCCAGAACGATTTTACGGAAAAACTGGAAGTATTCACTGTAGGAGGTTTCAAGTTTAAAATAATCTTCTGTACCTCCCAGAATGGAGCTTGTAATTTTTGCCGACACAGTAAGTAAATGTCCGTTGCTGGGAAACATAAAATCATTTCTGCGGTCACGATTGTAATCAAAAATAATGGCCCGTTCTTTTTCCCGTTCTATTTCCTGGAAAACAGTCGAATCAATACTTTCGAATTTGTTATCAATTTCACTGAATTCAAACCCTGCTTTCATGTAATTCCGTTTATCGGGATTGATAATCAGCGACGTTTCCAATCCATATTTGGTGTATTCATACTGCTTCTGCTCCAAATCGTCGATAAATAACTTAATTAAACCGGTGGAGCGAAATCCAAAAGCCCAGGGTTCAATATAGCTGATGTCGGCATTGAAATCCGGGCGCCTGGTGAAATTGTAAGGGTTGACGCCGACTTCGGAACTGATACTGATCCCGCGGGCGCTATTGTTGATATTTTTATGCCGCCACAAACCGGAAACAATAAAGGTGGTGTTAACTTCGGTTCCCAGTCCTTCGCGCTGAACAATACCGGTATTGAATTCCCAATAACGCATATCCTGTTCACGAACATATACGATCAGGTCAATTTTATTATCGGTGGTATCAATATCAGAATGGTTGATATTGACCGATGTAAATAAACCCAGGTTCAGGAGATATTTTTTGCTCCGTTCAATTTTTTTCTTTGAATAGAGGTCATCATTACGAATGACCAACTCGCGTTTTATAACACTTGTTTTGACCAAATTATTGTTCTTGACTATAATATCATTGATCAGCATCGTGCGGCCTTCTCTTATATTAAGACGCATTGTTATCTTGTTATCATTAAAAATTAATGAATCGCGGATATAGGCAAAGGGCTTTCCATTGTTTTCATAATGTTCTTCTACACGCTTGACCGCCTCTCTGACCTGTAAAGGATTATAAGGTTCTTCGATGTCCAGTTCAAGCCAGTCATGAATTTTTTCCTTTTCAAATAATTTGTTGCCGATGATCTTAATTTCCGATAGTAAGAACTGTTCGCCCTCATCAATGGTAAAAAAGATATCAACCTGCTGATCTTTGTCAATATATAAAGAATCTTCAACAGCGCAATTTAGAAATCCGTTTTTTTGATAAAAGGTTTTGATGCGCAACCGGTCTGTTTTGATCATGGTACGGGACAACCGTTGTGTTGGGAAGAAATTTGACCTGGACAAACTGATGATCTTGGTGATTTCTTTATCATCAAACCGGCGATTGCCTTTTACAACAATTGAGTTAATGTTATATCGCTTTCCACCACTGATCTGTCCATGGGACATATGCGGAAGAAGGAGAAGCAACAGCCATACTAACAGTTGCTTAGTAATGATGCCGGAATCTGTATTTAATTTGAAATAATCCATTATTATCGATTTGTCCACTGATTGATTTCTTTCTGTCAATTCTATAGCGCAGGCCATAGGAACTTTTGGGATTTAATTTATCAAAATCTTTTTCATAAGTTACATAAAGTTTAGTGGTAATTCTTCTCCCCATCATAATACTGATCTGGGTGTCCAGTCCTTCAAAAATATTTCCATCTGCTCTTAACTGGAATTCATCCAGTCCGCTGACCTTACTGATCTGCCGCTCTAATTGCCGCTGCAAATAAGCGCCGGCATAATCATAAACATTTTCTTTTAAAGTTGCTTCTTCGCCATCGTATGTATAAGTAAGAATTCGTAAAATATCACTCTGGGAATACTGTGTTGATTCAAACCGCAGATTTGGCTTTTCAAAATCTCCGGTGAGGTAAACCGTGACCAGTTCATCATCCGGCGGTTGAGCACCTATAGCTGGATTTTCTGTTTGTTCACGAGAGATACCGGAAAGGTCCAGTTTCGCCTGTAAATCCAGAGTGGGATTCAATTCCTGAGGAAGAAACAGAATATTACCCTGCAAATCTTTCAATTCCCAGTTGAGATAGTATAAAGACCCATTTAGAATATTGAAGTCACCACTGATCTCAATGTCTCTATTTCCGGACTTAAATAACCACCCTTCGCCTTCCAGTTCGCAATCCAATTTACTGTTGCGAATATAAAAATTTCCCGGTGAAATAATGTGAATATTGATTTCTGTATGGACAGCTCCTTCTTCAGGTTCAACATAGGTTTCTCCGGAAGAAGTTAATTCATTACGAATGACGAAATTTTTCATCAAAATATCACCATCGACGTTTATCGTGTCCCGTCCGGTAATTGACATTTCAATGTCAGCAACCCCTTCCTGGTCGCCAAGAGGGGTTCTGATATAGGCATCTTTCCCGGTAAATGTGATATCAATATCTGGTTTTGGTAATGAATTCAGGTCAACTGTTCCGGCAATTGTTATATTGGGCTTATCGGGGTTGATCAGGTTTTTAGTGAAAAACCGCTTAATGACATTGGCAAAACCCGATTTAATTTTGGCCATGCTCTCACTTTTCATCTGTCCTTTAAAATTCTCGAATTTAAGGATGTTATTTTCCAGATTAGCCTCGCCAGTCAGGTCATAAATCGGATTTTCCAGGGCGGTCAGGATTACTTTACCATTATCAATAAAAAAATTCCCCCTGGTTACCGGATCATTGGATTTGCCCCGGATTTTCAGAGTAACGGCCATATTGCCCTCCAGGGATTGAATATCTTCAATATATGCGGGAAGTGCGGGTATAGAGGTCATTTCCGAATTAAGATCGATATTCAGGTCACGGCTCTCATCAAGTGCCAATATTCCATCCAACAAGGCCATCTTTAACGGCAGACTGCCTTGCCCATAATAAGAGCCGGCGTCATCAACCAGGTAAAAATTATTTAATTGGGCGGTTGAATTTTCAATATTGGTGTTGATACGTAAACTTTTTGCTGTAACCTTATCAAATACAGGCTGCAGAATAAAGAAAGAGGCATCAATATCAGGTTTATGAATTGTATTGGAAAAAGTAAAATCCCCCAGCAGACTCCCGCCTAATTTTGTATTATACAATACATAAGTATTTAAAATTGACAGATCAAAATTATCAAAATCAAAATGCATATCTATCGTGCTTGTCGTATCTATGAATTTTTCACCTTTTTCAGTGGGAAAATTACAGGAAAAATCCCCTTTGGCGGTTAACTCTCCCGAGGCTGAATCCGACAGGGATATTTCAGTAACAAAAATTTTTTCATTGCGCAGGGATAAATCGCAAATAAAGCGGCTAAAATAATCATCCCGGTAAGAAATCTTTTTACCCTCAATATCAATATCAATTTCCTGGTTTTCCTCACTGGAATTGTAATCAAAGTTTCCCGATAAACGTCCGTAAAGATGGTGCTTTTCCGGAATAAAATCATTTAATGCGATGAGGTCAAAATTTTGGACTTTTATATTGGCAAATTTTAGCTGATTATCCTCCATTTGACCATCGACTTCAATATCACTGCCATTAACCGACAGATTTATTTCCTCAAATCCAACCGTATTGTCCTGCAATGTGACGACAATCGGTTCCAGGATATGAAATTCAGTGGTCTTTAAGGTTCCCTCCAATTGATCCACAATAAAGGTTTCAAAGCTGATAATTGTTCCGTTTACATCCAGTTTGAATTCTTCACCCCTGATATCAAGACTCTTGATCCTTGTTGTATCATTACTAAAAGACATATCCAGATTAAGCAATGGAAGAGGTGCATCAATAAACTTGGAGCGCCCGTTTTTGGCATTCATAACTAAACTGCCGGACCGGTTTTGGGCCAGATTGACCAGTCCGAAATTAAGGTTGCTCTCCCCGAAGAATATTTCAGGTATGCCGATTTTATTCGCGGTTAATTGCCCGTTAAGGTTGGGATTATTGAGGTCCCCATGGGCAAATATTTTACCAATAACTTCACCTTGCAGTTCCGGCGATTTTGCAAGAGGCGCAAAAATGCTGAGCTTTGGCGCGTCTACTTCACACACCAGATCAATTTGTTGGCTGTTAAAATCAGTGTTTCCGGTTATGCGCAAAATATTATTATCCAGTTTGCACAGGATCGTGTCGAGTATATTCAGCCGGTTGTTTTCGTATACAATGCTGCCCTGAATTTTATTGATATCCAAGGGAGCGACATCGGTATCAAAAAAATCAATATTGGCGGTGATCTTTTCCGGAGCACCGAATGAGCCGCGGATCGAAAAGTTTGTGGTGCCGGTCAATTTTGTTGGTGTATTGACAATATTCCACTTTTGTAGATCCAGACCGCTGACTTTTAAATTTCCGGTATAATTTTTTGAATGGAGAGTGTTGAAATCTATTTTTACTTGTTCCTGACCGGCGGTAAACCGGAATTCATCAAGATCAAAAAGCCCGTCAGCCAGGTGCGCGTTAAAAATTCCCCGGCTGATTTCATTGTCGCGCAGAATTCCGTGGAAAATCCCCGCAAATTCAGTGTGATCAGCAAGGTTAATTTTTCCTTCTATATCTAAGAAATCATTTTCAGAAAACTCTTCCTTTTGTTCGGGTAAATAATACTGTGGTTTAAGATTGTTTACACTGAATTGAACATGATTGGCCGAATCTTTTGGAAAATTCAATTCCCCGGTAATTGTTGTCTCGTAATTATACAATTTAATATCCCGAATGAAAAAACCATTGTCACTATTAGTCAGGTTAGTGGTTGATAATGTAACCGTATTGAGCCGGTCATTAATAAAAACCCGGGCAGTATCAAGATCAATGGAAAGAGAATTCTGCTGAAAAGCTAAGTCTCCGAATAATAGATTGATATTAAATGGATTACCGGCATGAATATAGGTGAAGTCCGTAATACCAAAGTTTGTTGCCCAGATTTTCGGTTTGCGAATCGATGCTTCAGTGGCGGTTTCGGATTTTTCTTCATCTGTTTTAAACCTTTCGGTCAGACTGTCGATGGCTGAAGGAAAAGCAATGGAGCCGCCGTCTATTTCAATACCGGTGATTTCCGGCCGGCTGGAAAAAAAAGTATGCAGCCGGTAAGAGATATACAAATTTTCTGCATGAATAAGGGTATTATCTGCGGTAGTCTGCAATTTAAAATTGACAAATTCAAGGTTCCGTAAAACATTGCCTTCCAGACTGTCTACGGAGATTTGTAAGCCGCGGTTTTTCAATACACGGCTGTTGACAAAACCGAGCATCGGTTTTTTCCATAATGAGCTATTGAAAACTATAAAGATAAGCGTACTAAGCAGAAAGAATAGTAAGATCGGGATCAACAGCGCTATTTTCACTCGTTTTTTCATAATAGGGGAAAATTACTTATGATTAACATAAACATCAAATTTTCTTTTCAGTAATTTAACCTCCATTATTCATATAAATATGAACAATGCCCGCTTCGCGCCGATACGT
>CAZCHS010000051.1:0-21430 GCA_964498725.1 uncultured bacterium
TTAAAATTATAAATAATAATATTAACACTGATACTGCCGGTGATGTAATAGATTTTAAAGATATTTATATTAATAATTTAAGTGTTATTAAATAGGATAGCAGGGGGTATATTGTTACTTGTCAAAAAAATATAAAAATGAGAATATTATTCTAAATTGCTTATTATTAGTCATTTAACAAGTTGGGTTAGAAAATACGGAAACTTAACAAACAAATCTCTTTTTTTTTAGTTTTTGATTTATTAATATAATAGCAGAAAAATAAATATTAAGGAGGGTCGCAGGATTTGAAAATTAATTTAAAATACCATACCTTGATAAAGTCATTACCAAAGGGTTCTTGTCTTTTACAAACAAGAAAAAATTAAACATTAAACATGAAATCAAATGTATAATATCAAATAATTGGAGTTATCATGAAAAGGAAATTACTGGCTATTTCCATTATTGTTCTTATGGTTGCGTTGCAACTTAGCGCAGCGACTACCGGAAAGATTTCCGGTATGGTGACAGATCAGAAAACAGGTGAACCATTAATGGGTGCCAATGTTGTTGTTCAGGAGGCAGAAATGGGGGCTGCTGCTGATATGCAGGGGCAGTTTAGTATTGCCAATATTCCTCCCGGTACCTATACGGTGAAAGTATCTATGATCGGATATGCCACCCAGGTGATCACAGGCGTTCGTGTGGAAATTGACCTGACAACAAGTTTGGATGTTGAAATGAATGTGCAATCCATTCAGGGAGAAACTGTTGAGGTTGTTGCAGAAAAAAAAGTCATTAAAAAAGACGTTGCCGGATCACAAAAAAGTGTTGGTACCGAAGAAATCGAAAATTTACCTGTCAGTGATGTCGGTGGAGTTCTTGGAATGAAAGCAGGAATTACATCGGGACTATCAATTAGAGGTAGTGGTTCATCAGAAGTGCTTTTTGCAGTTGATGGAATCGCTATGCGTGACAACCGTACCAATGAACCGGAAATGACATTGCCGATGAGTTCCATGCAGGAAATTTCTGTACAGACCGGTGGCTTGAGCGCGCAGTATGGAAATGTAAGGTCCGGTGTCGTGAATGTAGTTTCAAAAGAAGGTAGCAAAGATACCTACTCCGGTACCTTTACAGTGCGATACAGTCCACCGGAGAAGAAACATTTTGGTAATAATGCTTTTCATCCCAATTCAGTGTGGTTGCGGCCTTTTATGGATGAAGAAGTCTGCTGGGATGGTACACAGAGCGGCGCGTGGGACGAGTACACCCAGCGGCAGTATCAAAATTTTATCGGCTGGAATAAATTTTCTAAAAATTTAATGACTGATGATAATCCTGATAATGATATGACTCCGGCTGGTGCTAAACGATTATTTGAATGGCAATATCGAAAAGATGGTGAAATTGATACGCCGGACCGGACTATTGATTTTGGTTTTGGCGGCCCGGTGCCTTTTGTCAGTGACAAACTGGGTAATTTGAGGTTTTATCTATCACACCGTAGTTCACAGACCATGTATCCCATTAAATTGACCACTGATGGTTGGTATGATAATTCCACCATGTTGAAAGTAACTTCTGATTTACCATCAAACATGAAATTGGTTATTCAGGGAATTTATACGGAAAATGAAGCCACTTCGGCATCCAGAGGCGGATTAACGGATATTTTTAACAGTTCCTGGGAAGTTGCCGATGCCATCAATATGGCCGGTTTTACTATCCCGTGGCGATTGTACACTGATAGTTACTGGAATCCCACAACCCGGTACAACAGTATCATTTCCGCCCGCTTAAATAAAATTATCGATTCCGGTTCTTATATGTCCTTACAGGCCAAACGGGTTTATAAAAAATATCACACCACTCACGGCGCTTATCGTGATACCACTCGCAATACGGATATTTTCCCCAGAGATGATGGTGAGTTTCTCGTGAATGAAGCTCCTTTTGGATTCTGGCCAAGGCCGGTAAACAGTATTGACGGCGGTATTATTATGGGAGGCGCTGTATCAACTTCCCGTGACCAAAGTGAATTTACCACTTATGAACTTAAGTTTGATTATACAAACCAGATCAATTTCAGACACCAACTGAAGGCTGGTTTGTTGTTTCATTACGATGATTTTAAAATCAATTTTGGCAGTGAAAATGAATTTCTGCCCGGTGGTAATTACTGGACGATTTTTGACAGAAATCCTTACCGCTTCACCGGTTATATTGAAGATAAAATTGAATATGAAGGATTCATTACAACACTGGGCTTAGTACCTGAAATGGTTGTTTTTAATGGAAAATGGTATGATGCCGATACTTATGAGAAGGGATTTTATTCCGGTTCTTATACGGAAGAAGACCAAGATGAATATTTAACCAAGGATGTAAAACCGCAATTTTATCTCAGTCCGAGACTGGCGATATCTCATCCGATTACAGAAAATTCAAAACTTTTCTTCAATTATGGCCATTACCGCGCCATGCCGGATGCTCAGAATCAATACAGGGTTCAGCGTGATTATGTAAATAAACTGAATTATATTGGTGATCCAACCCTGCCGTTGACCCGTACGATCTCTTACGAAGTCGGTTTTGACCAGGCCCTTTTCAATACCTATTTACTCCATGTATCCGCTTACTATAAAAGTATCGATAATGAAACCGCCTGGACAAGTTATAATAGCATCGACGGAAAGGTATCCTACAGCAAATTAACTTCTAACCATTATGAAGATATTCGCGGATTTGAAGTCGAATTGGAGAAAAATTACGGTGACTGGATTACAGGGATGCTGAGTTATGAATATCGTGTCGGCAGCAGTGGTTATTTTGATGTCCGCAGATATTATGAAAATCCCTCCGATCAGAATGACTATGAAAGAAATAATCCTTACATACAATACTGGTCGCCTTCCAGACATAATTTCAAAGCCTATATTGATTTTCATACACCGACTAATTTTGGACCGCGGTTCGCAAACCAAAATATTCTGGGCGGCTGGCACATGGCTTTTATTGGTGACTTAAACGCTAATCGTAAAATCACCTGGAATCCAAATAATATACCCGGTCTGCTCTCCAACTTAGACCGTACCAATTATTATAATGTTAACCTTAAGTTTTCTAAGATCTTTCGGTTCGACCGGTTTAGTGTAAAGTTTTTTGCTGATGTCTATAATTTACTGAATACAAAACATTTCTCTAATGAATCCTTTGTGGATATTCATGATTACAATGACTATATGTATTCATTACATTTGTCTGAAGATGACTATGAAGAAATCGGATACCAGGGAATCACAGGAGACGATGTTTTTGGTGTTTACCGGGATATAGATGTTGAGTTTCAACCTATGGAATATGTTCGTGATTATGAAGACTTGAATAATCCCAGGGAAAGGGCGATTTATTACGATGCCACCAGAAAGGATTATTATCAGTATTACGAAGGTGAATGGTCAGAAGTCAGTAGTAGCAAAATTGATAAAATTCTTGACGATAAAGCTTATATAGATATGCCGAATCAAACCTTTTTTACTTTCTTAAGTCCAAGGGATGTTTTTATGGGTTTGACATTCTCATTTGAGCTTAAATAATTAAACAGGGAAAGACTTTATTATGAGAATTAAAAAACAAACAAATTTAAAGAGATTATTACTGAGTATTATATTGATACTGGGGCTTGTTGTCAGTAATCTGATTGCTGATGAAGTGAAGTTCATGAGTATCGGTCAGCTTAAGAATTGGTTTTCCAGCGCCGGTTGTGAAGTCGAAACAGGCCGTACCGGAGCAACTGCTGATCAGTTGGACGGATTTGCCTTTCCTGCCCTTTTTCGTGACCAGGATATGCAGGCTCAAAAGGGACTTTGGATTGGCTGTAAAAATTACGTGGACCCTTTGGTGGGCGATGCACAGGTAGACCATAAGGTGGTTCATATCGGCCCGCGTGAATTTACTGAAGGGACCCAGATCATGCCACAGGAATTTATCATGTATGGCCGTCATGATCATCCGGCGGTTTTTGTTGATAATGTGCCGGCATCGGATTTGATTTACGAAGATGAAAATGTCGAGGTAAATGAAGAACTGAAAGCCGACCGTATGTTATACAATGTTGTGAATACCTCTATGGGAGTTACGATCAAAAGAAAAATTCACGCTTATGGACAAAGAGGCAATGATGATTATTTTATCTATGAATTTATTTTGACAAATACCGGTATCTATGATGAAGACGGCAATAAACACAATCAGACGTTGGAAGATGTCGTTCTTTTCTTACAATACCGCTGGGCGCCCTCCCTTATGGGTGGTGCTTATGCCAGTAACTGGATGCCGCAGTCAGCCACCTGGGGACATAATACTGTCAATGATGTATTACATCCGACTCTTGGTGATGATTACCGTGCCACCTATTCTTTCCATGGCTTGCACTCAAAATATGATGTTGGTGATTTAGGTAGCAATAATATTGGCGCGCCCAATAATGGGAATGGTGATCGTCCTGCAGACGGATTTTTAGGGGCATCTCAGTTTCCCGGTATTGTTACGATTCATGCCGACAATGCGCCCGGCGATCCTACTGATGATGTCAACCAGTTTAAATTCGCTCCTTTTTTTGGATCGGACCTCAGTATTACACAACCCCCGCATGATCAGTTTAATGTCACAAAAATGGCCAGTGAATATTCTTATATGACAAAAGAGGTCAGCAGCCAAACCCACGCCTTTGACCTTGGCTTTCCTCATAACCCCGGTCCAGCAGACGCGCCTTTTGGACATACTTCGAATGCAGATCAGCATCAGGAAGCCGGCGGCGGTGGCGTATCCCAGGGCATCGGATACGGCCCCTATACCCTGGCACCCGGCGACAGTGTGAGAATCGTGCTGGCAGAATGTGTGGGCAGTATCAGTTGGCAAAAAAGAATGGAGGTCGGTGATAAATTCTGGAATGAAAAAACACCCTATATTTTACCTGATGGTAGTGAAACCAGTGATGTGTTTGAATATAAAGACGCCTGGGTCTTCTCAGGTAAAGATTCTTTGCTGAATGCCTTTGACAAAGCCATTGAAACTGTTGAAAGTTGGGAAGCCCAGGGAAATATTCCACTGGCGCCACCACCACCTTCTGCATTCAGTGTGAAGTCCGGCGGTGATCGAATCACCCTGGAATGGTCCAATAATGCGGAATCAGATCCGAATTTTGCCGGTTACAGAATTTACCGGGTTGAAGGCATACCGGATACCACCTTTTCTCTACTCTATGAGTGTGGTGAAGGCACGGGTAATCCAGTCACTAATGTTTATGAAGATAAAACACCACAACGTGGTTTCTCATATTACTACTATATAACTTCCTTTGATAACGGACAAAATCATCCCGACGGAAAAACACTGGAAAGCAGTCTTTTCTGGACCAGAACTATTGAACCGGCTTACCTGCGGAGACCGTCCGGCGACAATCTTGATGATATTCGAATCGTTCCGAATCCGGTTAATTTAAAAGCAGTTAATTATCAATTCGGGCAGCATGCCAGAGATCGTTTGATGTTCTATAACTTACCACCCAAATGTACGATCAAGATTTATACTGAACGAGGTGATAAAATTGTTACAATTCACCACAAAGATGGTTCCGGCGATGAAGAATGGAATATGAATACAGCATCAAGGCAAGGAATCGTCAGTGGTATTTACATCGCCCATATTGAGGCAGAAGAAGATAAGATTGATGAACATACAGGCGCTGTGCTGGTAAAAAAAGGCGATTCTGTGATTAAAAAATTTATAGTAATTAAATAAATAAGGAGATGATAATGTTTAGATATAAAACCGGTAAATTAACAACGATTTTGATCTCCGCTTTATTGCTGACATTGTTTTCAATGTGCGAAGATTTTGAAGATGAAACTTTTACAGTAAATGAAACAGACGGATTGGCTATTGAAGTTTTTAAAGACACCAATAGGGTTATGCTGGACAATGCTAAAGTGACTGTCGAATCAGAAGGTGAGTATAAACTGACCTATAACGAGTTTAGTGCAGAATATAATGATTATGTTGATGTTATCGATTTTCTGGATGACAGTAGTCTGACAGTATCTCCGGGCGAAACCCACTATGAGGTTAATATTACAAAAGATATGCAAAATAGTTTACTGATGAAACTGCAATCGGCAACCACGCTTGTCTTTTATACTGACGCTAATGTTAATGTAAAATTGGTAGATGCCACCGATACACCGATGGATGGCGTTTTTGATTTTCCGGTGGAATTGGCAGCAGGATATTTCGAAATTGATGAAAACCAAAGTAAGGCCAAAGCGGAACCTGTCATTCAGAATCGTGCGGAATTTGAATTGACTTCCGGGACCTATGTGTTGAAATTACTCTCAACAGAAGCGACTGAAAAATACACCTTCAGTTTAGTAGTTGTAGAAAAACAATAAAACCGGAGAAGGATAATGAAATATAATTTTAAAAAGACCTGGTTTATTTTAGGTGTAATTTTATTGCTAATGACAAACCTTTCTTTTGCTGAGGAAAAATTAGCACAGACCGGCTTTCAGTTTCTCAGCGTAGCCACGGAAGCCAAAGGCGGCGCCATGGCCGACGCCATGACCTCCCTGGAAATGAATTCCGGCGCCCTGTTTTTCAATCCGGCGGGAATGGCGAGAATGGAAGAGCGGTTTTCCCTGAGTGCGACACAGAACAACTGGATAGCAGACATTACCCATAATGCCTTCAGTATGGCGTTTAAACCAATGGGCGGACGCTTTGGTGTAATCGGGGCATCTTTTATGTCAGTCGATTATGGCGAAATCCAGGGCACCATGGTTTGGCAGAACGAAAAGGGATATATTGATACGGAAATTTATAATCCCACCGCTTTTGTAGCCGGCCTGGGTTATGCAAAAACCCTGACAGATAAATTTTCCGTCGGCGGACAAATGAAATATGCCGGACAGGAACTGGGCAAAAGCATGGTGCCGGTTGGCGATGACAGCCTGAAAGTCAAAAAGAATCTGGCTTTTGCCACTGCTTATGACTTTGGTACGATCTATAAAACCGGCTGGAAATCCCTTCAGTTTGGTATGTCAGTACGCAATTTTTCCGAAGAAATCGAATATGAAAAAGAGAGTTTCCTGCTGCCCCTGACCTTTAGAATTGGTATCAGCATGGACCTGATGGATTTCCTCAGGAATGTTGACCAGCACGGGTTAATGCTGGCTATCGATGCTTCGCATCCGCGTAGTTATCCGGAGCAGTTGCGTGTGGGCCTGGAATACAATTTCATGGACACCTTTTACGGACGCCTCGGTTATGTGGGCAACAGCGATGAAAATGACATTGCCTACGGATTCGGGCTGAAAAAGTTTGGCCTGGCTGTGGATTATGCTTTCACACCTTTTGGTGTTTTTGACAATGTGCAACGATTTACAATTAAATTTTCACTTTAATAAAGGTTTGACGTATGAATATTTCTAAACTAATAAAATATTCTGCTATTATTTTGGCCTTTTCAGCATGGACCTTTTTAATGGGAGCCAGTTCAGGTAAAATTGCCGGTTATGTAACAGATGCAGAAACCGGTGACCCGATTCCCGGCGCTAATATCATTATTGACGGAACATCAATGGGAGTAGCCACTGATATTCAGGGGTATTATTCCTTGCTGAATGTGCCTCCCGGAACTTACTCTGTTAAAGTTTCGGTGATTGGGTATCAAAACACCACAATTCAAAATGTTGAAGTAAGGATTGATTTAACCACTGAATTGGATGTAGAATTAGCAACTGAAACCCTTGGCATGGAAGAAATTGTTGTAACTGCCGACCGGCCTGTTGTCCGGCGCGATGTTTCCTCCAGTGAAATGAATTTGGACGCTAATAAGATAGAATCCATGCCGGTTAGTGAAATGGAAGATGTTATTTCACTGCAGGCTGGTATTCAAGACGGGCTTGTTATTCGTGGCGGCGGAGCCCGTCAGACAACCTTTATAGTCGATGGGTTTGTTCAGAATGATGAACGTTCCCATGAGCCTTTTACTTCTATTAACATGAATACGGTTCAGGAAGTAAAAGTGCAGACCGGTGGCTTTAATGCAGAATACGGACAGAGCAGATCCGGAGTTATCAATGTGGTGACAAAATCAGGAGCAAGAACTTCTTACAACGGAGCAATTTCCCTGAAATACAAACCGGCTGCCAATAAGTATTTTGGCCGGTCTATCTATTCGCCTGATTCTTATTTTCTGAAACCTTACCTGGATCCTGAGGTTTGCTACGTGGGGACGAAGAATGGAACCTGGGACCAGTATACACAGGAACAATACCCGACTTTTGAAGGGTGGAATTATATTTCACAGTCCAGAATGGAAGATGATAATCCTGATAATGATCTGACACCCGACCAGGCAATGCGATTATTCAGATATCAACATCGAAGACAAGGGGATATTGAGAAACCGGACTATGTATTAGACGCCAGTTTTGGTGGCCCTGTGCCACTTGTAGGCCAGTTTCTTGGGAACTTAAGATTTTACGGCTCTTATCGTAATTTAAGAGATATGTTTATCGTTCCTGTCTCCCGTGACAGTTATGATAAAAATGTAACCAATTTAAAACTAACTTCCGATATTACTGATCGCATGCAGTTGACCCTCAACGCCAGATATGGCGAAACTTATTCAGCATCACCTTACAACTGGACGACGACACCAACGGGTACGGTTCTGAGATCTGATTATTCAGTGGCTTCAAGAGTCACTTCCGAACTACTTTTTGTGCCGGCATATTTCAGTCCAACCTCTATTTACCGGACGCAGTTGGGCGCAAAACTGAACCACATACTCTCGGATCGCAGTTTTTATGAATTCAAAGTTCAATACGACCAAAATTATTATCACACTTACCAAATGTCTTATCGTGACACTACAAAAAATATCGATATTATGCCCGGTGACGCGGAATACCTGATTGATGAACAACCCTATGGCTACTGGGGCTATGGTGTGGGTTCCATCGGTGATAATATTCGTATAGGCGGATGGCAAAATATAGGCCGGGACAGCAGTTTCATCAATACGACCAATGTTAGTTTTAATTATGTGAATCAGTTCAACGCCACCAATCAGTTTAAAGCAGGTGTTGATATGGTGATCAATGATTTTGATATAAAATCCTATGCCAGCAATCCCGGTATGGAAACCTGGAACCGCGAACAAAAATATAATGTTACGCCTTTGAGACTCGGACTCTATGCTCAGGACAAACTGGAGTTTGAGGGATTTATCGCTAATCTTGGTTTACGTCTGGATTATACTGATGCCAATACCAGTGTCTATGATATTGGCCGGTACGACGATTTTTATGAAGCCGGAAAAGGATTTCAAATTGAAGATGAAGCGCCACAGGATGACGCAGAACCCAAGTGGGCCCTCAGCCCCCGTCTGGGTATCTCCCATCCTATCACTGCCGATTCAAAACTTTATTTCAACTACGGGCATTTTCGTTCGGAACCCTCGTCCACTTACCGGTTTCGGATTCAGCGCTATTACAATGGCACAATTACTTCTATCGGAAATCCGAATCTGGAACAGGAAAAAACAATCTCTTATGAGGTCGGTTATTCCCACAACATTTTGAATAAATACTTTTTAAATGTTGCCGGTTATTATAAAAATGTGACCAGCCAGATTGGTTGGATACAATACGAGAATATCAACGGCTCTGTAAAATATTCCAAACCCGATAACAATAATTATGAAGATGTTCGTGGTTTTGAAGTTACCCTTGACAAAAAGGTCGGTGACTGGCTGACCGGTTTTGTTAACTATACGTACATGGTAAATACATCTGGATATTTTGGGTATCTGAGATATTACGAAGACCCTAATGCCATGCGGGACTATTTAAAACAGAATCCGAATCAGGACAAGCCCAAGCCGCAGCCTTACGCCAGGGCGAATATTGATTTTCATTCCCCCTATAATTACGGTCCCGAGTTTGCCGGTATTTATCCGCTGGGCGCCTGGTCGGTTAATATGATCGCCTCCTGGCGTGCCGGTTCCTATTCCACATACAATCCCAATAATATTCTTGGTGTTGGTGTCATCAATAATGTGCAATGGAAAGATTCCTATAATTTTGATCTCCGTTTGTCCAAGGCTTTTGATATCAAAAAAACAAGAGTTCAATTATACATGGATGTGTCGAATCTTTTTAATATTAAACAACTCTCCTATGCTGGATTTTCAGGCAGCCGGGATTATGACAATTACATGAAATCCCTGCATTTTGATTGGGAAGAGGGTACGCAAAACGGTGATGATCGTATCGGAGAATACCGCGACTGGGATGTTGACTATGTACCAATGAAAGAAGTCGAGGACATTTCAGCGATCACATCACCTGATGATCGTGTACTCTATTACAACCAGGCTGATAAAAATTATATGATGTACTCCAATGGTGATTGGGAAATAAAAAGTAATAGTTGGGTAGAGGAGGAAGTGCTGGATGAAAAAGCATACATTGATATGCCGAATATCAGGGCTTTAACCTTTCTCAATCCCAGAAGTATCGAATTTGGTATAAAAATTACTTTTTAAACTAAGGACAATAATTAATATGAAGTGTATAAAAAATAATAAATCAGCAATTTTCTTAATCTTTAACATGCTATTGCTACTGGTCGGTTTTTCCGCGCTTTCTGCCCAGGAAATACCCTCGGTTAATGATTACAAATACATCCGTATCGGCGATTTGCAAACAAGGATTTCTGCCTATGGTTCCGAAAGAGGCTGGAATGGTACCTATTATGAAGGAATGAAATGGCCGGCACAATATCCCTACACCGATAATCTGGTCATTAAACGATACTGGACTGCAGTGGAAGATTTTACCGATGCCGATGGCGAAAAATGGGACTACTGGGCCAATCATATCTATACCGGGTATGTAGACGAATCCATTTTTCCCCAGCGTCTTGAACAGGTGGCAAAATTTACGCCTCCCACAGTTTACGTTGATGGCGTTAATATTATGACCCCTTATATTGAAGATGTCGACAGAGTCGACCCCAATATCCCGTCAGACAGAGTGGTCACCAATACAGTCAATACAAGCTGCGGCTTAACAATCCGAAGAGAAGTTTATGCCTTTAGCCAACAATACCATGATGATTATATTATTAAGGTTATTACCTTTAAGAATACAGGAAATGTTGACAGTGATGCCGAGATTGAGTTAACCGGTGATCTAAAGGGTCTCCGGGTCGGATGGGGAACGCGTTATGGTACCCGGGATGGTGCGATGCATTCGGATAATCAGCAGTCCTGGGGTAAATACAGTTGGGTCACCCGCCGTGGTGAAGAATATGCCCAACATGAAAATGAAGTGATGAATTTTACCGAATCAACCCCTTTGGAACAATTGGAATGGATACGCGCCGGATTCAGTTGGATGGGCCAATCCGGAGTTTTGGAATATGATAATATTGGCGCGCCGGATATTCGCGGCAGCGGGCGCTTAGCCGGGCCGCAGTTCCAGGGATCAGCCGCATTACATGTGGATAAAAGCCCTGCCGATCAAAGCAATGATCCTAATCAACCGGTCTTTTTGGGCTGGCATGCCGGCGATACTTATCCCTCTATCGGGAATTTGACAAAATCCGATATGGATAAAATGGGAGAGGTTTATTCGATGCTTAGCGGTGAACCCGCCAATGGCCCCAAAAATGGCGGTACTACCAGAATGTTTGAAGAAAAAGTAACGTCATTAACCGATCAGTCGGAAGCCTATAAAGTTCATGGCGACGGTGGCGGCACCAATGTTATGCTTACTTATGGCCCCTGGGATTTAGCTCACGGTGACTCTGTTGTTGTTGTTGAAGCGGAAGCTGTCAATGGTTTATCAAGAACACAATGTGAACGGATCGGCGCCAACTGGCTGAAAGAAACCGGTAATTACGAACTGCCGCCTACCGGACAATTTGGTCAATTTGTTGATTACGGTACAACCACTGATGACAGGGATTTATACAAAAACGCCTGGGTTTATACCGGCGCTGATTCCATCATGCAGACTTTTCGCCGGGCATTAGCCAATTATAATATGGATTTTAATATTCCACAAGCGCCGTTGCCGCCAGCTTTATTTGAAGTAACTTCCGGCGGTGACAAGATCATGCTCAATTGGGCGCTCAGTGAATCGGAATCCGACGCCAACTTTGCCGGCTACCGTATCTATCGCGCGGTAGGAACACCGGATACAGTTTTTCAAAAAATCGCGGAATTACCGGCAGGAACTGATTATTATGAAGATAAATCAGCTGCCCGTGGTTTTTCCTATTATTACTATATCTCCTCCTATACTGACGGAAGTTTGAATACAGCGGGCATTGCCAATCCAACCGGAAGTTTGGAGAGTGGCAGGTTTTATACTATGACCAGCCGGGCTGCTTTTTTGAAACGCAAAGCCGGTGTGGAACTGGATGATATCCGCATTGTGCCAAATCCCTTTAATATTCGCGCAGAAAAAAATCAATATATTGGCGAACCCGATAAAATTATGTTTCTGGATATTCCGGCCTATTGTAAAATAAAGATTTACACAGAACGGGGAGACCTGATCCAGACAATTGACCATACCGATGGTTCCGGTGATGAAAGTTGGAATTCCCTGACATCATCCCGCCAGGAAATCGTCAGCGGTGTTTATATCGCTCATTTTGAAGTCACTCAGGATTATTATGATTCCCAAACACAGGAATTGTTATATAAAAAAGGTGATTCCACCTACAAAAAATTTATTATCATTCGCTAAAAGGTATTTGATCTAGGAGTTAAATAATGAACAAAGCAAAATTTAAATATCTGGTTGTCCTCTTGTTAATTCTGCCCAGCCTAATATTTGCTGAGGAGAAATTGGCACAGACCGGCTTTCAGTTTCTCAGTGTCGCCACGGAAGCCAAAGGCGGCGCCATGGCCGACGCCATGACCTCCCTGGAAATGAATTCCGGCGCCCTGTTTTTCAATCCGGCGGGAATGGCGAGAATGGAAGAGCGGTTTTCCCTGAGTGCGACACAGAACAACTGGATAGCAGACATTACCCATAATGCCTTCAGTATGGCGTTTAAACCAATGGGCGGACGCTTTGGTGTAATCGGGGCATCTTTTATGTCAGTCGATTATGGCGAAATCCAGGGCACCATGGTTTGGCAGAACGAAAAGGGATATATTGATACGGAAATTTATAATCCCACCGCTTTTGTAGCCGGCCTGGGTTATGCAAAAACCCTGACAGATAAATTTTCCGTCGGCGGACAAATGAAATATGCCGGACAGGAACTGGGCAAAAGCATGGTGCCGGTTGGCGATGACAGCCTGAAAGTCAAAAAGAATCTGGCTTTTGCCACTGCTTATGACTTTGGTACGATCTATAAAACCGGCTGGAAATCCCTTCAGTTTGGTATGTCAGTACGCAATTTTTCCGAAGAAATCGAATATGAAAAAGAGAGTTTCCTGCTGCCCCTGACCTTTAGAATTGGTATCAGCATGGACCTGATGGATTTCCTCAGGAATGTTGACCAGCACGGGTTAATGCTGGCTATCGATGCTTCGCATCCGCGTAGTTATCCGGAGCAGTTGCGTGTGGGCCTGGAATACAATTTCATGGACACCTTTTACGGACGCCTCGGTTATGTGGGCAACAGCGATGAAAATGACATTGCCTACGGATTCGGTCTTAAAAAGTTTGGCCTGGCTGTGGATTATGCTTTCACACCTTTTGGTGTATTTGATAATGTGCAGCGGTTTACAATTAAATTTGCTTTGTAAAATATAGTTTTTAACAATGAAGAAAAACATAAAGAAAATTTGGGAGAATACAATGAAACGAAATGTAGCATTAATGATTTTACTGTCATTTGCTTTGGTCCTGATGAACTGTGAAGCGGAAGACAACCCCAGTGTTTGGGACCCGGAAGATGAAGGTGCGCCAACCCCGGTGATTACCGAAGTGACACCAGCCAATGCCCAGTATGGTGGAGTGGGGACTAAACAATTGGTAACAATTGACGGTGAAAATTTTAATTCCGAAGTGGATGGCAATTTTGTCTATTTTGGCAATGTCATGGGAGATGTTATTGAAGCATTTCCGAATCAATTAAAAGTAGCCGCACCGGCAAATTACAAAGACAGTTTAAAAATTGAAGTCCATTCTCATGGGGCCTATTTACCGGCTGTCTATGGAACCGAAGAAAATCCGGTACCCTATTCGATCTTGTCACCGGTGGAAAAACCGGGCAACTTTACCGGTTCTGATAAACCCGGCGCTCTGGCTGTAGATAATGAAAACAATCTTTTCGTGGCCAGCGAATCCAGACTTTTTAAGGTTACCCCTGAGGGCGATAAAATATATTATGGAAATTTAACGCAGCCCTGTACCCGTATTACCATCACTCCCGACGGCGCGATGGCTTATAATTATCTGAATTATGTCCTAAAAACCGACAGCCTCGAATTCGATCCCGATGTGGCCAAACCGACTTCCGAGTTTCTGAAAACCGCTGAAGCGATCAGGGATTTTGAATATGATTCAGAGAAAAATATGATCGTAATCTCAAGATCAACAATTTCCTTTGCAGATATTGTAAACCTCGAAATAAAATCCGAACAGGTTTTTGAAGATTATTCTTTTATTACCGGAAGATTTTATAACGGAACATTGTACCTTTTTGCCAATTATATTGGAACTGATGCCGATATGACAGAAGGACCTTACCTGCTGAAAATCGGTGTCGATGCTGCCAATGCCGCTCTTACAGGGGACTTGCAGATGGTTTACAACTTTGATGAATTGGGATATCCGGATATTTCTATTAAAAGTATTGATATTACCACGGATGGTAAACTATATTTAGGTTCAACAACACACTCAATGCTGATCAGTAATACTGTTGAAGCCGGTGTTTTTGATGAGGTTTTTCCTCAGATTCTCGAAGAACACATGATCCATGATTTCAAGTGGAGTAATGACGAATATATTTTTATAAACACAAAAAATAGTAATGACGATACAAAGACAACGATTCTTAAACTGATGGTCTTCGAAGAAAGCGCAGACCATTATGGTAGAAATTAAGAAAACAGTTGTCTGATAACGAAAAAAGGAGGATGACAATGAAAAAATTGTTAGTCGTTTTAAGTGTGCTGACATTAGTTAGCGCGAGTGCTTTCGCAGGATGGTCTCATGCGGAAACAATGTTTGATTTCAGTCGTGCCGACACAGCGATCATCAAAACTGTGGGTGACATAACTGGCGACAGTTATATCCAAAGTTCACCTCATGGTGTTGTTGTGGATGCTGACGGAAATTTCTGGATCGCATTTCACGACGGATATGGCGATGAAAGACTATGGAATGATGTCGATGATGCTGATGGTGACGGCGTGACTACTGATGATACCACCTGGACAAAACCACTCTGGTGTATCAGTCCTGAAGGCGAAGTTATTCACAGAATCGAAGAATTTGAATTGCCCGATGGTGAAATGGAATTGCTCCATGCTTATTCACCGCACAACGGATCAGGAAAAGGTATTTCTATGGCCAGTGACGGTAATATTCTTTATTCGTCTTTTTCAGCTGTGTATAAATTCAACTACCAAACCGGCGAATGTATGAACTACTATATTCCCGAAGTTCTGGGTTCGATTACTGAAGCTGTACAGGATGATAATTCAGGTCTGATCTATCATACCTATGTATTAGGTGCTGAAATGCCGGTAATTATTCTGGATGAAGATATGGAAGTTGTTGGTAATGCCCTGGATACACTGGGATACATTAGCAGAAGTATGGCAATGAAAAGTAATGATGACGGTGTAACTGACCTTTATTTCGGAACTACCTGGAATGGTTTTGGTGTGCCAAAATACAGATCTGAATATTCTCCGACTGACCCGATTATGTATACCGGTTTCGAACCTGTAGATACTCTGGGACGCTGGGACTATTATGATGAAGAAGAAGATATGACTTATGTTGTACCGCTGTGGTCAGAGTCTCTGGACTGGAATCCATCCAAAACCAAACTTCTTGTTGGTTGTTTAAGGTCTTCATGGGGCGGAGCATACGGTGGAGTATTTTATACAATTGATGTAGAAACTTTTGATGTAGACACAATTGGTTTTGAAGCGCCTGATTCTGCAACCGCTAATCCTGATGTTTATGTAGCCGGTGGTTTAAATGGACCGCGTGGTGGTTTCTTCACTGATGAAAATACACTCTATACTGCTGATTTTTATCTCTGGACAATTGACAAATGGACATATAGTGATTCACCGGATGCGGTTGATGAAGTTCAGGTTGCTGAAAAATTTGAATTACAGCAGAACTATCCGAATCCCTTCAACCCGTCAACAACAATTCCTTTTGTTCTTGACAAAAACGCGCTGGTAACACTGAAAGTTTACAATATGCTGGGACAGGAAGTTGCCACATTGGTTAATAACCAGATGACTTCCGCCGGAATGCATACAGTAAAATTTGATGCCACAGACCTGTCTACAGGTATGTACATCTACCGCATTAAAGCCGGTAACCAGATGCAGACCAAGAGAATGATGTTGGTTAAATAATCCAACGAGTTCTTTTATATATTTGGCAAAAGGCTGGTGAAAACCAGCCTTTTGTTTTAGTAAGTTTAACACCACAATTTATTGTGGTGCTAAAATATGAAAATAATATTTAGTAGGCTTCAGCCTACTTCCAAAACAATCTATGGAGTTCTATCTCTGTAAGTAATAATTCCTGTTATCAACCTGGAACCATGTCTGATTATAGGAATTATTATTTATAAAAATATAGTTGAACATATTCTTAAAATTTTGCGTAAGAAAAGAAATGATTTTTTAATAGTGTGAATTCGATGTAAGAAAAATTACTCTTTTATATAAGTTTTAAAACCCCCTTGTTCCCCCTTCTCAAAGGGGGACACGTCATAACAGGTATTTGTTTACAAACAACTTATTAATTCAAAGTTATTGCCAGGCTCATACCAGTTCTCTCCCGATCGATCGGGAGAGAGGCCAGAGGGTTTGAAATTAAATATCGAAGGATAATTTTTAAATCAAATTCACCAATAAATAAGGACATAAAAACAATGAAACGACTTATAATTACATTTTTCACGCTCATTGGCATCTTATTCAGCCAGCCGAAGTATGAATTTCGGGCAGCCTGGATCGCCACAGTCTATAATATCGACTGGCCCTCATCAACTTCACCGGCCAACCAGAAATCACAATTAATACAGATTTTTGACAAGATGGAAGCCGCCAATATGAACGCGGCTGTCTTGCAGGTCAGGCCGGCCTGTGATGTATTTTATGATTCAGAAATCGAACCCTGGTCCAACTGGCTCACCGGAACCGAAGGGCAGGCACCGGACCCTTATTATGATCCCCTGGAATTTGCCATACAGGAAGCTCATAAACGCAATATTGAGTTACATGCATGGTTTAACCCTTATCGCGCCAAAAAAGGCGCTAAAAATGGTATCACTGAAGAGCATGTATTCAATAAGCACCCTGATTGGATATTGGGTGTTGACAGTCAGAGCAATGAGGGATTGTCAAAGTATAATTATTATGGTATGGAATCCATGGTTGGTACGCCTCAGTCTGCCACCGATTATATTCTGAATCCCGGATTGCCCCAGGTACGGGAGTATGTGGTTTCCGTAATTATGGAAGTGGTCAATAACTATGATATTGACGGCGTGCATATGGATGATTACTTTTATCCCTACAGCGGTATAGGTAATGAAGACCAGAATACTTTTACCGACCACAGCCGTGGATTTACGGATATCGGTGACTGGCGCCGGGATAATATCAACCTGTTGATCGAAGCAATACATGACAGCATAAAAGTTGAAAAACCCCATGTGAAATTTGGTATGAGCCCTTTCGGTATCTGGAAAAGCGGGATTCCGGCAGGTATTTACGGATTGGACGCCTATAACACCTTGTATTGTGATGCCCGGGCCTGGTTGCGGGGAAATTATATCGATTACCTGGCGCCGCAATTATACTGGCCTTTCGGCGGTTCTACCGACTATAAAAAACTGATGCCCTGGTGGGCGGAACAGGCGGGAAAATACGGACGGCATCTTTACACCGGCAATGGCGCCTACCGTATCAATGACTGGTCAGCCGGTGAAATGCCGCGTCAACTCCGTTACAATCGGATCAAAGATCATTGCCTGGGCAATATTTATTACAATGTCTCCAGTCTGCTGAATAATCCGAAAGGATTTTTGGATAGTCTGAAGAATAATTATTATGAGTATTCCGCTTTGACACCGCCAATGCCCTGGTTGGATTCAATTCCACCACTTAAACCGCAAAATTTTGAATTTAGCCAGCAGAATGACACTTTTACGATGACCTGGGATGCCCCGGCAACAGCTGCTGATGGTGATTCCGCTTATCAATATATTATTTATCAAAACATAAATTTTACGGGTGACATCAGAAATCCGCAAAATATAGCGAAAATAGTCTCCGGCAGCATGGACTCTGTCGTCTTCAATGCAACTGATGATGGTCATTATGCTATTACTGCTGTGGATCGCATGAGCAATGAAAGTGATCCTCTTTATACCGGCGATGTTGCTGTGGATAAGGTGGAGGTAGCAGAGGAATTTCAATTGCTGGACAATTATCCCAATCCTTTTAATCCGGCCACAACAATTCCTTTTGTTTTGGACCGGTCTGCAGCTGTGGACCTGATCATTTATGATCTGCTGGGACAGGACGTGTCTGTCTTACTAAATAATAAAAATATGACCGGCGGTTATCATGAGATAAGCTTTGATGCTTCCCATCTACCAACGGGCATGTATTTTTACAAAATCAGTACCGGGAAGAAACAGCAAACAAAGCGGATGCTGTTGATAAAATAAATATATCAGAGAGAAACAAGGGGTTGCAACCCCTTGTTCCCTTAGAAAAATTGATAGAATGAAAATAAGCAAGGGGTTAAAACCCCTTGTTCAGTCTTTGATCACAATTCCGGAATATATTCTACCGGAATCGGACCATAGTCGGATGCGGCAATATTATCCAGCACTTGCTGGTCGGTTTTCGCGCCGGGAATCGCCACATGGGTTGCCGGATGTGAGATGCAGAAGCGAAGACTGACCTGTGCTTTAGTCTGATCCGGATAGCGTTTATACAGCGGTTCCATTTTTTCCAGTTGAGAGATATATTTTTTGAGTTTATCGGGCGAGAGATTCATGCTGCGGTGATCATCTTCATCAAAGCGGGTATTTTTATCAAATTTACCGGTCAGAAATCCAAAAAGCAGGGGAATGCGGACAATGACTCCGGTGCCATATTGTTCCGCTTTTTTGAACAGCACTTTTTCGGCTTCCCGCTCCAGCAGATTATAGCGCACCTGAATCGTATCAATCAGATCATGATGCTCGTCCAGCAGGAATGCCTGTTTGGTTTCCTGAAAGGATTGTACGCTCCAGCCGGCGTGTCTGATCTTCCCGTCTTTTTTGAGTTTTTCCAGCGCCCGCCAGGGATCGTCCCTTTCCAACTTTTCAGTGTCAGGACTGTGTAGTTGCAGGATGTCCAGGGCCTCAACATTCAGCCGCTTCAGGCTTTTTTCCGCAGCGGAAATAATATAGTCATAATCGGCATTTTGTGTAATGGCGCCATAGCCCTTGTCATCTTCTTCCGAGGCATTATAAAAGTCATTACCGGCTTTGGTGGCGATGACCACTTTGTCTTTCACACCCATTTCTTCGACAACTTCACGGATGAGATTTTCCGAATGGCCAAAGCCATAAACATCGGCGGTATCAATGAAAGTGACGCCGTTTTCGATGGCTTTTCTGAGTGCATTTCTTGAAACATCGTCGTCAGTCTCACCCCAGTTCATGCCGCCAATTGCCCAGGCGCCAAAACCGATGGTTGATATTTTGGGTCCGTTTTTTCCTAATTTAGTGTACTTCATATTTTATGCTCCTTTAGTTTGAAATCGATTGTTGTAATTTGTCAAATACTTTTGAACGAAACCGATAAAGTTTCTGATTCTGCCGGGTGGGATGCACCCGGTTTGTTAAAAAAATACCAAACAGCTGCTTTTCCGGATCGATCCAGAGCGCGGTACCGGTATACCCGGTATGGCCGTAGGATGATTCGGAAAAATATTGACCGGCGGAATTTTGGCCGGTGGGTTTACCCCAGCCTAAAGCGCGGCTTGTATTGCCATTGATATCCTGTCTTTTGGTAAATAATTCCACTGTTTCCGGATTAAATATTTTCACACCGTTATAATGGCCTTTGTTCAGCATCATCTGGCAGAAAATCGCAAGGTCTTCGGCGGTGCTGAAGAGGCCCGCGTTTCCCGAAACACCGCCCAGATAATAGGCATTTTCATCATGAACCTTTCCATGCACAATACCGCCCCTCAGGGAATCGTATTCTGTCGGCGGAATACGATATAAATATTCGGAAGGTGGATTAAAAAAAGTGTGATCCATACCCAGGGGTTCAAATAATCGCTGCTGTAAAAACTGGTCCAGCGGTTTGCCGGTTATTCGTTCCACTGCTTTTGCTATGGTGACAAAGCCCATGCAGCTGTAGACCATTTTTTCCTCTTCCGGCTGCTCCTGCTCCAGATTATAAAGTTTTTTCAGCATACCGGCGGGATTGTCCGTTCCCTGAAAAAGGGCGTTCCAGGCCGGCAATCCGGAGGAATGTGTGAGCAGATGAAAAAAGGTTACCTCTTCTTTACCCCCGGCGGCGAATTCCGGGATCACATTGGCAACCTTTTGAGTTAAGTTAAGTTTTCCCTCATCATAGAGCAGCATTGCCGCGCTGGTGGTGGCGACTACTTTGGTCACTGAAGCCATGTCAAAGATAGCTGTTTTACTCATTTCGCGGGAATTATTGTCATAGGTAAAGTTTCCGCCGGCTTCGTAATAAAAAACATTATTATCCCGGGCGCCGAGAAAAACAAATCCCGGATAGGCTGAGTCCCTGACACCCTGATGGAGTAATTGGTCCATAACAGCCAGTGTATCTTCGTTTACTTTGATCGATGAATTATATTCCAAAACCCGGGGGTCATTTTGGCATTGGCACAGAAAAATAAGCGAGATCAGAAAAGTCAATAAACCTGTTTTTGCATATTCATGCATTATGGATTCCTCCGTTATTAAACATTCAATAATAGGATAAGGATTTTTATGAGAAATTACAATGTTTCGTGGGTATAAAATAAAAATTGTGTTCCACGCAATATTACAAGGTTAAAATAAAATTATGGATTTAGGTAAAAATTTTATTAACCTGTCAATAATTTATACTTATTTATTACTGTGATATGATTACTGAATTGATAAATTATAGTAGCAGTAA
>CAZCHS010000052.1:0-8821 GCA_964498725.1 uncultured bacterium
AGTCATTGCCGGAGTAGTGTAACATATCCGGAAATAAATACAGAAAAATGCAAAAAAGCTTGCACTCCAGCCGATTATTGATTAATTTGTGAAAAATATCACGATGTGATAAAAATATCAAGTGGTGAAGAAATGACTAAAGTATCAGAAAAAAAAATCGAACGTATTATTAACTACCGCCGGGTTCTGCTGAGACTCGACAAACAGATGAGTAAAACCCATATTTTTTCTCATCAACTGGCCAGTAACAGCGGCGCGTCACCGGCACAGGTCCGACGGGACCTGATGGAAATCGGCTATACCGGTTCCCCGGCCCACGGGTATGAAATCAAAGGCCTGCTGCAAAGCATCGGCGATTTCATTGATCCCGAAACAAAAGAAGAACTGGCCCTGATCGGCCTGGGTAACCTGGGACGCGCGATCATTGACTACTTTAACGGGCAGAGTTCCAAACTGGAAATTGTTACAGTTTTTGATAATAATCCCGATAAGGTAAATAGAGTTGTGGCCGGTTGCCGCTCTTATCATGTGAAGGATTTAAAAGAGATTATTCGTAACAACAATATCAAAACAGCTGTAATTACGGTACCTTCTACAGAAGCCCAACAGATTGCCGATACACTGGTTGACGCGGGGGTAAAAGGCATTTTAAATTATGCCCCGATCATTTTAAGCCTTCCCGAAGGTATTTATGTGGAAAATCGTGATATGATTACCACCCTTGAAAAAGTATCGTATTTTGCAAAGAACAACAATAATAAATAGGGAATTATCAAATGAGTAAACATGTTGATTTGGTTCTTGAAAAATATCCTAATGCAGCCCGGGACGCCCTGATTCCAATACTTCAGGATGTTCAGGATGCAGAAGGCTTTATTTCAAAAGAAGCAGTGGAAAAAGTAGGCAAATACCTGAAATTGCCTGCCAGCAAAATTTTCGGAGTGGCAACTTTCTACAATCAGTTCAGATTTACTCCGCTTGGCAAATATCATATTGAAATTTGTCGCGGCACCGCCTGCCATGTCAAAGGTTCCGGAAATATTCTGGAAGAATTTCAAAGACAGCTGAAAATTATGCCCGGTGAAACAAGCAGAGACGGAGTCTTCAGCCTGGAAGTGGTCGCCTGTATCGGTGCCTGCGGACTGGCTCCGGCCATTACGATCAATAGCGAAGTCTTTGCCAAAGTAACCAGAGATGAAGTAAAAAAAATCGTGAAAAAATATCGAAAAGAGGTAAGTGAAGATGTGTAAAAATTGTCAAGATGTATCGGATAAGCATATTTCACAATTCATCGACACTTTGCTTATCGAAGAAACAAAAGACCTAACACCGGAAATGCAGAAAAAGTTTGATGACCTGACCTATGCCGACGTGGAAAGACCCACTATCTACCTGGGAACCGGAACTTGCGGTCTGGGTGCCGGCGCCGGTAAAACCCTGAAAATCATAAACGGTTTTCTGGCGGATAAAAAAATTGAAGCCAATATTGTGGAAGTTGGCTGTATCGGCCTCTGCGCGGAAGAACCCCTGATGGATGTACAGTTTCCTGGAAAAAGCAGGGTTTCTTTTAAAAATGTTACCGAAGATAAAGCCGAAAGACTTCTGTCATCGGTGTTTGATGATGAACTGGAGAAGGATGACGTCCTTTTTCAGATTCCAACTAAAAAAACTAAAAAATGGGACGCTGTTCCGGAAATGAAGGAAGTGCCGTTCTTTAAATATCAGACCCGCTGGGTATTAAAAAATTGTGGACTGGTGAATCCGGAATCCATTGACCAATATATTGCCCGCGGCGGATACAAGGGCCTGGCCAAAGCCCTTCGCAATATTACACCCAAGGAGCTTTGCGACTTGGTTGAGGAAAGCGGTCTCAGAGGACGGGGCGGCGGTGGTTTCCCGGCCGGTAAAAAATGGAAATTCGCCCTCAACACACCGTCGGAACAAAAATATTTCGTCTGTAATGCCGATGAAGGAGACCCCGGCGCATTTATGGACCGCGCTGTCATCGAAGGTGATCCTTACGCCCTGGTGGAAGGATTGACCCTCGCTTCCTATGCTATCGGCGCGGGCAAAGCTTACATTTATATTCGTGCGGAATATCCTTTAGCAATTGCCCGCTTAAAAACCGCGATTGCCAAAGCCAAAGAATACGGCCTGCTGGGACAGAATATTCTGAATTCTGGCTTTAACCTGGATATGGTCATTAAAAAAGGCGCTGGCGCTTTTGTCTGCGGTGAAGAAACCGCGCTGATGCATTCTATCGAAGGCAAACGGGGTATGCCGCGGCCAAGACCGCCCTATCCGGCTGTCAGCGGACTTTTCAACAAACCAACCGTCATCAATAATGTGGAAACCCTGGCCAATGTACCATCAGTGGTATTTAATGGCCCCGATTGGTTCAGATCAATCGGAACCGAAACCAGTAAAGGAACCAAAGTATTTGCGCTTTCCGGTAATATAAACAATACCGGCCTGGTGGAAGTTGCCATGGGAACAAAACTCAGAGATGTGGTTTTCCAAATCGGCGGTGGTATCCCCGACAATAAAAAATATAAAGCTGCTCAAATCGGCGGCCCTTCCGGCGGATGTATTCCGGAACAACACCTGGACATTGAAATTGATTATGAATCCCTCCAGGAAGTGGGTGCCATGATGGGTTCCGGTGGTTTGGTTATTATGAATGAAGACACCTGTATGGTGGATGTGGCAAAATTCTTTATGGATTTTATTCAGCGGGAAAGTTGCGGAAAATGTATTCCCTGCCGTGAAGGTACCCGGCGAATGCTGGAAATCCTGGAAAGCATCAGCCGCGCCCGGGAAAATGAAAATAATATGGAAGCCCTCGAGCGGTTCAAAGGTATTATGTATCTCAATCGCCTGGCTGAAGTTATTCAGGACACCAGCCTTTGTGGTCTGGGAAAGTCCGCACCGAACCCTGTTCTCAGTACTTTGAGATGGTTCAGGGAAGAATATGAAGACCATATTTTTGAAAGAAAATGCCCTGCCGGTGTTTGTAAAGAGCTCCTGACTTATGAAATAGATACAGAAAAATGCGTCGGCTGTACGCTCTGTGCCCGTGAATGTCCTACAGAAGCCATTATCGGAAAACCTAAAACACCACACTATATCGTCGGTGATAAATGTATTGGTTGTGGCAATTGTATGGAAGTATGCCGTTTTAACGCAGTTACTGTAAATTAAGAGAGGTTATCGTGTTTACTATACAAGTTAATAATCGAGAAATAAAAGCAAAACAAGGTGAAATGATCCTCGATACCTTACGCCGTGAAGGTATTAGCGTGCCAACCCTTTGTCACGTGCCTGATCTTTTTCCCTCCGGCGCCTGCCGTATGTGTGTGGTGGAAGTTGACGGTTATAATGGCCTCGTTCCCTCCTGTGCCATGCCGGTCAGCGAAGGAATGAAAATTCAGACACACTCACCAAAGGCTATCAAAGCCAGAAAAACAATTATTGAATTGCTCCTTTCCGACCATCCTGATGATTGTTTGTACTGTGTCAGAAACGGCAATTGTGAACTTCAGGACCTGGCGGAAGAACTGGGTGTCAGAGAACGTCGCTTTGTGGGTAAAAAATCCACTTACGAAATCGACGCGTCAAGCCCCTCCATTCTGCGGGACCCCGCTAAATGTATCCTCTGTGGAAAATGTGTGCGTGTCTGTGAAGAAATTCAGGGCGTCAGCGCTATCGACTTTGTAGAAAGAGGCTCCAAAGCAGAAATCGGCACCGCCTTCAACGAAGGCCTGAATGTCTCCAGCTGTATCAACTGCGGTCAGTGTATTACTGCTTGTCCAACCGGCGCATTACGGGAAAAGAGTAATGTCAAGGAAGTTATGGACGCCCTGGCTGATCCCGATAAATATGTTGTCGTTCAACATGCCCCCAGTATCTCTGTAACCCTTGGTGAAGAATTTGGTATCAAGGCCGGCCGCGATGTTGCCGCATTGATGGTAACCGCTATGCGTCGCCTGGGATTTGACAAGGTTTTTGACACCTCCTTCTCTGCCGATCTGACCATTATGGAAGAAGCGGCGGAATTTGTCAACCGTGTCAAAACCGGCGGAAAACTGCCGATGACAACCAGTTGTTCGCCGGGTTGGGTAAAATTTGTAGAACAATTCTATCCGCAATTACTGGAAAATGTCTCCACCTGTAAATCACCCCAACAGATGCTCGGCGCCATTATCAAAAGTTATTTTGCGGAAAAAGAAGGCATCGACCCGAAAAAGATCTATAGTGTTTCCATTATGCCCTGCTCCGCTAAAAAATTCGAAGCCGAAAGACCGGAAATGGTCAACGAACACGGCACCCAGGACATTGACGCAGTGCTGACAACCCGTGAATTTGCCCGTGTCATCAAAATGCGCGGCCTTGACCTGAATACACTGGAACCCGGAATTGCTGACAATCCTTTCTCCGAAAGAAGTTCTGCCGGTAAATTGTTCGGCGCCACCGGCGGTGTGGCTGAAGCAGCTGTCAGAACAGCTTATAAAACCCTAACTGGTGAAGACCTGAAAGACCCGGTTGTCAAAGAGTTGCGCGGCATGGAAGGCATCAAAGAAGTGCATATTCCAATCGGTGATCTCACTGTTGGTGTTGCTGTGGTCAGCGGCCTTGGTAATGCCAGAAAATTGCTGGATCAGATCGTGGAAGGTCGCGACGATATTCATTTCATTGAAGTCATGACCTGCCCCGGCGGATGTATCAATGGTGGCGGCCAGCCCCATACCATGGATGTTGATGCCGTAAAATCCAGAATGAAAGCCCTTTACGACATTGACCGTGACAGTGAAGTGAGAACTTCCCACGACAATAAATATATCCAGAAGTTATATGATGAATATCTAGGTGAACCCAATGGACACAAAAGTCATAAACTTCTGCACACCAAATATAGTAAACGTGAAGTTTTAATGTAATACGAAACCATGAGTTGAATGGATGAAGAGCACCACAACAAAACCACTGATCTCGACGATCAAGGATAAATGCCGGACCTGTTACACCTGCGTACGTGAGTGCCCGGCCAAGGCCATCAAAATATCCGAAGGCCAGGCGGAGATTATTCCCGAACGATGTATCGGATGCGGGAATTGCGTCCAGGTTTGCAGTCAGAGTGCCAAAAAAGTGCATTCATCCATTCCTCATGTCAATTCCATATTAGAGTCCGCTCATAAAACAGCCGCCATCGTCGCTCCCAGTTTTGCGGCGGAATTTAACGAACACAATTATCGCAAGTTCGTTGGTTTGATAAAAGCCCTCGGTTTTGATTATGTTAATGAAGTTGGTTTTGGCGCTGAATTGGTTGCCCATGAGGTCAAACAAGTGGTGGAGTCAGACGAAGAAGCAACCCGCTATATATCCACCTCTTGCCCGGCGGTATTCGGCTATGTCAAACGCTACCATCCGGAACTGATTTCAAACCTTCTGCCACTGGTTTCCCCCATGATCGCCACCGCCCGTTTAGTGAAAAAACTTCATGGTGATGATACCAAAATAATTTTTCTCGGCCCCTGTATTGCGAAAAAAGGGGAGGTCTTCAGTGAAGAGATGGAGAATGAAATGGATGACGCGCTGACCTTTGGTGAGCTGCGGACCATGTTCAATATGGCCCATTTGCAGATTAATAAGGTCAAAGAAGCGGACTTCGATCCTCCCTATGCAAAAAAGGGAAACCTCTTCCCCATTCGGCGCGGCATGCTGGCTACAGCAGCCATTGAAGAAGACCTGATGACCGGTGAAATCGTTTCTGCTAATGGCAAGTCTCATTTCATCGAAGCGATTGAGGAATTTGAACTGGGAACCCTGGATTGCAAATTACTGGATCTGCTCTGTTGCGACGGCTGCATTATGGGAGCCGGAATGACCACCCAGGCACCGCTCTATAAGCGACGGACCCAGATCAGCAAATATGTGAAATCCGTGGCACCGAAACGGAATGCGGAGGAACATGAAAAATATCTGCAAATGTTCAAAGACCTGGACCTGAGCAGAGAATTTATGCAATGTCCGCAAGTGCTGGTAACGCCAAAATCCGATGAGATTGAAGAGATCATGCACCGTATGGGAAAATATAACCGCAGTGACGAGCTTAATTGCGGCGCCTGCGGATATGACACCTGTCGTGCCCATGCCGAAGCCATTAAAAACGGTTTGGCGGAATCGGAAATGTGCCTCCCCTATGTGATTGAAAAATTACATCGAACTATTAAGGACCTGCAAATTTCCGATGAAAAATTGGACGACACCCGCAATGCGCTGATGCAAGCGGAAAAACTGGCCAGTATGGGACAATTAGCCGCCGGTATTGCCCATGAAGTGAACAATCCCCTGGGCACAGTGGTGATGTTTTCCAATCTGCTCCAGGAACAGGTGGACAAGGATTCGGAGATGTTTGAAGACCTGGAAATGATCGTCAATGAAGCCAACCGTTGTAAAACCATAGTTTCAGGCTTATTGAACTTTGCCCGTAAAAATAAGGTAAACATCAAAAAGATCAACCTTATCGAAATGCTGGAAAAATTAATCAGCACCGTCCGGATACCTGACAATATCGATGTCAATATTATTGATAATATGGATGATGACAAAACAGTAGAAATTGACCACGACCAGATCATTCAGGTGATCACGAATCTCCTGAACAATAGTATTCACGCCATGCCCGACGGTGGAAAGATCAGGATCGATTGTGATAACAATGATATGGATGTATTTTTAAAAATTGAAGATACCGGAACCGGAATTCCCCAGAAGAATCTTTCGAAAATATTTGAACCTTTCTTTACCACCAAACAATCGGGACAGGGCACTGGCCTGGGACTCTCAGTCATATATGGAATTATTAAAATGCACAAAGGTGACATTAGTGTCAAATCAAATACTGATCCTGCCAAAGGTCCTACAGGAACGACCTTCAAGATCAGATTGCCGAAAAAAAGTATTAAAAAGAAATAAATTTTATAGGGATTAAAGATGAGTGAAAACAAAAAGAACATATCAGTAATGCTTGTCGACGACGACACAGATTTTCTGACACAAACCAAGATCAGAATGGAAGCTGCCGGCTACACCGTTAAAACAGCGGAAAGTCAAAAAGGCGGTGAAGAATTACTAAAAGAATTTACCCCTGATATTGCTATTCTGGACCTGATGATGGAGAATATGGATGGTGGCTTTGCGCTTGCCTATCATATCAAGAAAAAAGACCCCGGTATTCCAGTGATCATCGCGTCCGGCGTGTCCAGTGAAACCGGCATCGAATTCGATGCAAAAACCGATGAAGAACGCTCATGGATCAGGGCCGATGCCTTTTTGGCCAAACCGATCCGTTTTGAACAATTGGAAAAAGAAATTAATAAACTATTGAATAAATAAATATGTCAACACTTAAAATACTCGTAGTCGACGACGAACTTGGCATGCGCCTGGGAATGAAAAAATCCCTGGCCCGTCACAAGATCAATATTCCGGATATTGATGATGAAATCGATTTTAAAATCGAAATGGCAGAAACAGGTGAAGAAGCCCTGGAAAAAGTCGCATCCTTCAATCCCGATGTAATGCTCCTGGATTATAAACTTCCCCAAATGTCCGGCCTTGAGGTACTGGAAGAAGTAACCTCGGAAGATAGCGAAATGGTGACCATTATGGTAACCGCCTATGCTTCTTTGGAAACAGCTGTCTCCGCTATCAAGCGCGGCGCCTTTGACTTTTTGGCCAAACCTTTCGAACCGAAAGAACTTCGGGATGTGGTCCAGAAAGCAGCCAAAAATCTGATCCTGGCCCGCCAGGTGAAAAAACTGGAAGAAGAACGGAAACAGGTTCGTTTTCAATTCATTTCTGTTTTAGGTCATGAATTAAAAGCGCCGATCAACGCTATCGAAGGATACCTCGGCATTATGTCGGACAAGGTGCTGGGCGATGAGATTGATAAATATGAAGATATGGTGGATCGGAGTCTGGTGCGGATACGCGGCATGAAAAAAATGATTGCGGATCTGCTGGATCTGACCCGTATCGAATCAGGCAAAAAAGTTCGTCATCTTGAGACGGTCAATGTCAATGAAATCGCCGATCTTGCCATCGAAACGGCAGAACCGGAAGCCGATAAGCGCGGTATTACCATCAACCTGCATGCTGACCAGGAAATTAAAATGGAAGGCGACAGCAGCGAGATCGAGATCATTTTGAACAACCTGATCTCCAATGCCGTGAAATACAATAAAGACAACGGACAAGTTGACATTTATTTGAAAAAAGAGAATGACAAGGTCACCATTTCTGTGCAGGATACCGGCATCGGAATGACACAGGAAGAAGCCAACTCCCTGTTCTCAGAATTCAAGCGCATTAAAAATGAAAAGACCCGTAATATTCTGGGAAGCGGCCTGGGATTATCAATATTAAAGAAAATCTCAGCCATGTACAATGGTGATGTCAAAGTCACCAGTGAACCTGATGTTGGTTCAACTTTTACCATTAACCTGCTCACTACAAAATGATATAAACTTAAAAGGGTACGAAATAAAACAATCCCTCCCTAACTTTCTCCTCCTTTCTTCGCCAATATAAATTGTTTTTCGTACCCTTTTCCTCACAAAAAACTCCCCCCAAAAAATGCAGGTTAACAGTTCTACCTCTGCAGAGTCAGACAATTCTGTTTCCCCTTCAGGGAAAATTTATATAACTACTGTCATCCACAGGGTTTCACCCTGTGTTAATCTATGTTTCTCCTTTGGAGAATAATTCCTTGGGCAGAATTTATGTTGTGTTGTTTTTGCAGGGGAAATTTGCTTGTATA
>CAZCHS010000052.1:8921-21187 GCA_964498725.1 uncultured bacterium
GTTAATGCACTCCATAAGGGATATCATTTGTGATGATATTTCTAAAAGCCTATATTTATAATGTTCTATTTATAAAAAAGGTAAGGCCATATATGGATCAAATATTTCAACTCATCGAAAATAGTACCGGTATTCAGGAAGTCACGCAGATAAAAATATTGAAGACTATTATTGTACTTTTTGTCCTTTGGAGTATTCGTTATATCATTCTTAAAATATTATGGCAGCAGTCCGTGGATATCAAGATCCGCTATATCTGGCGAAAGACCATCACCTATTTCCTGTTTTTTCTGTCGTTACTGATCATTAGTTTTATCTGGATGAGCGGGCTGAGATCCCTGGGCACCTATTTTGGCCTTTTATCCGCTGGAATTGCCATCGCCCTGAAGGAACCGATCACAAATCTTTTCGGTTGGGTTTTTATTATTTTACGAAAGCCTTTCAATATCGGTGACCGCATTCAAATCGGCGATATCAAAGGCGATGTCATCGATATTCGAATTTCTCAATTTTTATTGATCGAAATCGGCAACTGGGTGGACGCGGAACAATCTACCGGCAGGATCATGCACATTCCCAATAATTGGATACTGAATAAGAACCTGGCCAATTATACCGCCGGATTTGAATATATCTGGAATGAAATATCCCTGATCATCACGTTTGAATCCAATTGGGAAAAAGCAAAATCAATTCTGGAAACGATTATCAACAAAGAGGCGGAAACCGTCAGCCTGAATGCCAACCTTGAAATTCAAAAAGCCAGCCGGAAATTCATGGTTTATTACAAGCATCTGACACCCATCGTCTATATGAAAATCGGCGACAGCGGCATCATATTTACCCTTCGCTACCTCACTCATCCGAGATATCGACGAGGTACCGAACAACAGATTTGGAAAAAGGTATTGACGGAGTTCAGCCACCACAGAGATATTGATTTTGCTTATCCGACAACACGATTTTATAATAATCTTGAGGAAGGAAAAAAGTAACTACTCAGTTAACACTATACAGGTATTTTATTCCTGCATGAACATGAGATAATCCAAAATACCCAATACTATTTTCTCCGCCATTTGTCGCCGGAACTCATCATCAGCCAGTTTTTCCTCATCTTCAGCGTGGGTCATAAAGGCCTGTTCCACCAGGATCGCCGGCATATCACTCATACGCGTCACCTTATAATTAAAAGAGCCAACCACGCCGAATTCTATCAAGCCTAAATCCAATAACCTATCATAAACTTTTTCCGCGAAAGGCGCCCAAAAGGGATTATGATAATAGGTGCTGGTTCCGCTTACCCCCAAGTAACCACGGTGTGTCCCTGCAGCATTAGCATGAATACTGACAAAAAGATCAGCCCCGGACTTCCGCGCCAGGTCCCGTTTCTCCCCCAGATACATAGAGGTGTCACGGTCGCGCACCTGGAATACTTCCGCACCTTCTTTCTCCAACGCCTCTTCCAGCATAAACGCCAGAGAAAGATTGATGTCCTTTTCCTTCAGTCCTGATAAGCCAATCGCGCCGGTACTGCGGCCGCCATGCCCGGCTTCCAAAGCAATTTTCAAGCCCGACAACGGTTTTTTCTGTGCCAGATCGTAGGCCGGCGGATATTTGACACGGAAGACCAAAGATCCTCCGGACGGTTTGATATCATAGCCCCAGATATTTGCCTGCTTCAGATTAACATAAATAGTATAGGTTTCCGGCGTGGTCTGCTGCCAGGTGACCTTATCAATCATTTTACGTCCTTTGCGATGGGTCAGCCAAGTGCTGCTGGTCTGGACGCCATACAACTTGATCACGATACGATTCTGGTCCGGCTCCGGATAAACCGTATAGGGCACCGGCTCCAAATAAGGAATTCGCAAAATATCAGCGTCTTTACCGGGAGCGCAGGACATACTGGTAATAAAATAACCGGGGGATGTCATCAAAGGCGACAATTCCTCTACTTCATCCTTACTAATATAAGCCATTTCTATATCATTCAATTTAACCTTGTAATATTCCGGCGTTTCACCGATTGTTTTCAGGATCACGCCGGGGCCGTATTCCGCCCGGATTGGCCCGCCCAGGCGAATCTGACCGGTGGTGTAATTTAAAATTGCATTCTCGCTGGTAGTTTTCACCAATGGGAATTTATCCTCAGGCATGGATTTTATGGTAATATCAGGCTGATAAACATGGGTTTGTCCATTTCCTGTCAATTCCAATTTAATTCCCGATATTCTTTCATCTTTTAAATACCGCATTGGCAGCTGTGCTTCATAAATACTGAAATCGCTAAAATCCCGGCGAAAACAATTGATTGTTTTACCAGTACTGAGCAGTTGGACTTTTCCCTCCTGCTTGAATGTTCCTTTGAAACTGATGTTAACAATATCATCGGGTGTCAGTGTTATATCCGATGCCGGCTGGATCGAATTTTCATCGATCCAAAGTGAAATATCCGCCATTTTGGCCTCTTTTTGCCGGTGGAAAAACTCTCTCACATAAAGGGCCCGGGAACTGTCCGGAAAACGGACTTCCGCGCGCACCCGGTTACGTCCCTCTTTAAATTGCACCGATTTAAAAAATATGCCGGTTTTGTAAAGTTTTACGGAATCCTGATTAATACTGACATTCGCCGGATAGCCGGTTTTATACAGAAAAGGGAATTCCGTCAGATGAGTTTGCCGCGCAGGATTACGGCGGAGTTCCACCCAGGGTTTCTTGCGGCTCACTGTTGTATCGGGATTGATGGTAAATATAAATGGCGGATACCATCCACCGGTCTTTATTTCGAACTGTTTTTTCCCCAATATTAACGTCAGCAGGTCAGGTTTTTCCGGCAAAATAAAATCCACATCGCCATTCATATCCACCAGACTTGTGTTTGCATAATTTTCAAGTGTCACTTCTGAGTTAACACAATTACTGTCCAAAACCGGATTTATATTCAATCGAAAGACATTTTCGGCGTTGGTGCGCAACAAATTTTCCGGCAATTGCTGTTTTTCCGGATAAATAGTTTTTTGGATGATCTCATAACGTTTGTCCCAGCGATGATCCAGTGAGAACATCACAGTCCCTTCCCCTCTGTTTTTGCGAATAAAATTCACCTGCCGGGCCGTTTCCCCGGAATCCAGCCAATTACAATTATAAATTCGCAAACCGGGAAAAATATGTTTATAATTATCCGTTCGCTGTTTAAAATCAAGCCAGAGATCATTGAAATTCGGCAGGGGATGATTGATATCCCAATAGGTCATGGGCACAATAAAATCCATGATCCCTTTATCCAGCCAGTCAATGGCATCCTGGTAATATTTGGCATATCCGGAGCCAAAATGCTCATATCCCGGCATGTCATCGGTGCGGTAAAGTCCCCAGGTAGCCGCCGACATCACTAAATAGGGTTTGATCATTTTGGCTTCCACCACCACTGATTCCACCAGGTCGGTTAATTGCTGCCGCGCCCAGTCAGACTGTCTGATTCCTTTAGCGAGACTATCCTGCTGAGAAGTTTCTTTTGAGTAATGGTCAGCCAGATAGCTGGCCCCGGGATAGCGAATACGGTCGAAATGCAGTCCGTCCACATCATAAGTGGATACAAAATGGCGAACCACTTTTTTCAAATAGCCGCGAACCTCAGCTTTTGCCGGATTCAGGTAATAGTAATTGGTAATATTCTGTTTATCTTTATCGTCACTTTTCAGAATCCACTGCTCATGCGCATCAGCATCGGGGCCGTGTGAATAATAGATGTGAGTGGAATCCGCCGGCGGTTGGCTACCGCTCCACATGGGCAATAAATTGATATAGGCATAAAATTTCAATCCGTTCTTGCGGGCTTCTTCGATGGCAAGTTTGACAGGATCAAACCCCGGATTTTGAAAGTTTAGCAGTTTTGACCAGGGTTCAAAAGGAGAAGGATACAGGGTTTCACATTGTCCCCGCACCTGGAAAAAGACCGCGTTAAAATTAGCATCACCCAGATTTTTCATGGTTTGTTTGATTTTCATTGTCATGGAATCGGGGTTTTCATCGGCATAGGAAAAACGGGTCACCCAGGCGCCGCGCATCTCTTCCAGGGCTTCAGGCTCGGAAACGATCTCCGGTTCGGCCTCGGGTCCGGGCGGTTTAATATCCACAAAAAATGAACAGGAAACTAAAAAAATGAATGTCAGAAACAGAATTAATTTCTTCAACGGATAACTCCTCATTGATTGTCAAATTATTTTAGATAATTTCTTCCTTGCCGTTTAACATACAAAATTTCCAATAAATTCGGTATTGAATTAATCAATCAATCACCGGAAATTTTTACAAACCACCTAACAGGCTATTTTTGAAATAAATATTCATTTGGTATCTTTAAAGATGGCTGTTAAATTAGTCTAAATGAGGAGGATTTATCTATGAACAAACAGGTCCGTAGTATTATAGCTTTATTTGCCGGCGTTATGCCCGCTTATGCAGGTATGATCTGGTTTCGCGTAACCCAAACCGAAAATATTACAATTACCTGGATGTTGATCTACCCGCTGCTAACCGGCGGTGGCTTCAGCCTTATTATTTTGCTGTTGAATAAATATCTGCTCAAAAAAACTTTTACAAAAACTTTCAGCCCGGCCAGGGAACCCATCTCTTCTGATTTTGTCATGGGCATAATTCTCACAGTCATCTTTTTTATCCTGCTCGCCATCGAACGGGCAACCATTTTCCGCTGGCTTCCACACCAAACTTCCGTCAGCGCGGAGTTTGCCGCTCTGCTGGAGCGCATTGCCTATAATCCATTATTATTAACACTCTGGCTGGGGCCGGTGCTCTGGATTGGTGTGGTATTTTTTGAGGAAGTGACACGGGTGTTCCTGATGCGCTGTCTCTGGAATCTTTCCTCAAATAAAAGTTGGCAGATCATTGTCGTCGTAGGTGTTGCCCTTTTGTCTGGAATAATTCATATCCATCAGGGCATTACCGGGATTATTTCCTATAGCATTCAGGGGCTGCTGATGGGACTTTACTTTTATAAATTCCGGCGCATACTTCCTCTGATCATATCCCACGGGCTATATGACGGATTGCAGATTTTTGCCTTGGTAATGCAATATAAATGAGATTAATTATGAGTAAAAAAATTAGTGAAAGCGAACGAAAATTAGCCACCCTGATCAGCAATCTTCCCGGCATTGCCTACCAGTGCCGAAATGATGCGCACTGGACAATGGAATTTGTCAGCCAGGGAAGCAAAGAAATAACCGGCTATAATGCCGAAGACCTGATCGAAAACCGGGTTGTGAAATTTAATAGTCTGATCATACCGGAAGACCGTCCAAAAATCCGGCAGGAAATAGAAACACAAATGGCCCGTAACGCCCATTTTGAAGTTGTTTACAGAATCAAGAAGCCCGATAACCGGATCGCCTGGCTCTGGGAACGGGGCAAAGGAATTCCAGATACATCCGGGAAGTTGACGGTTATAGAAGGGTTCATCACTGATATCACTAAAATGAAAGAAGCCGAACGAAAATTAATCGAAAAAGACAAAGCCCTGGAAAAACTCAAAAACCAACTGGAAGAAGAAACGATCTATCTGCGTGAAGAGATTAAATTGCATAGTAATTTTCAGGAAATCATTTGCCATAGTGAAACTTTCAAAAAAGTGCTGATGAAAGTGGAACAAGTGGCCTCCACCGATTCCACCGTTTTGATCCAGGGCGAAACCGGTACCGGCAAAGAATTGATAGCCAGGGCCATTCATAACAACAGCAATCGCAGTGACCGCTCACTGGTAACTGTCAATTGCGCCGCTTTACCAACGGAACTGATTGAAAGCGAATTGTTCGGCCATACCAGAGGGTCTTTTACCGGTGCCTACAAGGATAAGATCGGTAAATTTGAACTGGCACACAAGGGAACGATATTTTTAGATGAGATCGGTGAACTGCCTGTCAATCTGCAAGCCAAAATCCTGCGTGTACTACAGGAAAATGAATTTGAGAAACTGGGGTCATCCAAAACCATACGAACCGATGTGCGGGTGATCGCCGCTACCAACAGAAGATTAGAAAAAGCCATCGAACAAGGGCGGTTCCGCAGTGACCTATACTATCGTCTTAATGTCTTTCCTATCCATGTGCCACCTTTACGAGAACGAAAAGAAGACATTCCTTTTCTGGTCAATTTTTTCGTTAAAAAATACTCCGCCAAAACCGGCCGGCAAATCAAACAAACCTCAAAAAAAGTAATTCAGACGCTGCAAACCTATGACTGGCCCGGAAATGTGCGCGAACTGGAAAACATTATTGAGCGGGCCATCGTTTTATGCAACGGCGAGCGACTGAACAATGGTGAATGGATGCCCCGGAACAAAAAAGTATTGAACAAAACCATCTGTACTCTGGCAGAGAATGAACGGCGTCATATTCTGAAAGCGCTGCAAGCCACTAACTGGCAGATAGGCGGCCGGCAGGGCGCGGCAACTTTGCTGGGAATGAAACGCACAACCCTGCAAAACCGCATAAAAAAACTCGGCATCACAAAACCCTGAAGAAACGCCCGTATTTCGGCACGCTGCCCATATATCGGCATTGATCCTACCAATTATAACTTAACGCCATTCTTTTAAAAAAACTACAACCCGTTTAAAATAAGTAACTTAAACCAACATCATCTCCTTTTTGAAAGGATTGGCACAGGGATTGACATATTGTAAACAAAAAAAGGGAGAAAGATGAAAAAAATAGAATGCAGTGAGTTTGATAAAACAGTGTTAAAAAGTGATGTGCCGGTGGTAGTGTTATTTTCTACCGATTGGAGTGGCTCTTCTATCATTGTCAGCGGTGCATTAAATGAAATAAAGAATGAAACCAGGATGAATTACAAGTTTATTGAAATCAGTAATGAAGACTGCCGCAATATATCCGGTCAGTATGGTATAACACAAGTTCCTTCAATTCTGATATTTAAGCATGGCGAAGTGGTAGAACAATTAAACGGAGTACCTTCAAAAACAAATATTTTAAAAACTTTAAAAACAATCTGATTAAAAATAGAGGTTCTTTTACATTGTAAACTTTAATTTCATTCCCTCCTACTCCTCAAGGCTGTCCGTGAGGGCAGCCTCTTTTTTCTGGTCTGCGGAAATGATTTATTTGACAAGCCGGGATAGTTATTTCTCCAATAAAGTCAGATGGTTTTATACAAGGCCAATATGGTCTTTTGAATAGACAAGATTGAATTGTTCCTTCAAAAACAATGACATCAAAACCCTGTTTAGACATGCTAACCAGGAAAAACGGATTGAGGTAAATAAAATGGGTAAGGAAAACTTTTTTGTAAAAATCATCCTTTTAGGACTCCTACTGACAAATCTATTGCCGGCCGGAGTCACTAAACAGCGGGCCGGCCAGAACCCCGCCAATAATGAGCAATACCTGCACAAACGAGCAATAATTGTCGATGCACATAATCACAAATTTTGCCTGTCAGACATACAGTCATCGGTTAATAATCAAATGGCAATACCTGCTGTTGTCGATGGTCAGTTGGATGTCATCGGCCACTTTTTTGCTTATCACCCTCTGGATCAGGTACCATTAATCAAACAATTACAACAAGATATAAACCAACTAAAAAATTGTCTGGCCAATAACGCCTGCCGCGCCCTGGTCCTCTCAGACCTGAACCAAATTATTTTCCGGGTTTCTCATAATTACAAGGTGATCATTACCGGTTTAGAATATTTTTATGGTGTTTTTAATAATGAACCCACGGTTATCGACAGTTTATATGAATTGGGTATCAGAGTGCTGACCCTGATGGATAATCAATACGATCAATTAAGCAATCAAGCAAGCAGTGACACACCGGATTTAAATGCTTTCGGCAAAACAATCATTCGCCGCATGAATGAATTGGGAATGGTTATCGACATTTCTCATCTGGACGACAATATGCAATTAAAAGTGATTGCATCCTCCAATGCGCCGGTTATTGCTTCACACTCCTCTGTCCGGGGTGTCCATGATGTTCCGCGCAATATACCGGATAATATATTACGGCAATTGGCTGCCAAAGAGGGCCTTATCATGATCACATTTAACTCCGGTGTTCTGGCGGGCCTGAAAACCGGGCGGACGGACATCAATAGTCTCATTAAGCACATCGATCATGCAGTCAAGGTGGCCGGCATCGATCATGTGGGCATTGGATCGGATTTTAACGGTGCCGGTGTACGCAGCCCGAAAGGACTGGAAACTGCAGCCGGTTTTCCCAATATAACCCGGCATCTGATCAAAGCCGGATACAGCGCTCCGGAAGTGGAGAAGATCATGGGCCAAAATTACCTGGACCTGATCAGCAAAGTCATTAAACAACAAGAAAATAACTAACTAAACAAAGAGAGGTAAGGATATGAAACGAATTGAAATCAAAGTTGGCGTGTGGAGTGCCTGTTTATCGGCACTGTTTGCTATAATTTGGTTTATCACGTTTAACTTAAAAGATGTATTTGTTCAGGTACCCGGCTGGAAAAACCTGGAAGTTTATGCAAAAACCTTTGATATTTTACGGATGACTTATATTTATCCGTCGCTATTACTGGCAATCACCTATCTTATCATGCTGGCGTGCCTGCACCGTTTTATTCCCGAAGAAAAACGGTTGTGGAGCCTGATCGCCCTGTCAATCGGTATCATCTATGCCACCATGGCAAGTATCAACTATAATATTCAGGCGGTCTCTGTACGCATGAGCCTGGCAGCCAGAGAGACAGGGGGAATCGAGATGTTTTTGCCTGACAATCCAAATTCCATATTTAACGCATTGGCCAATTCCTATGTATATATGGCGCTCTCCTCCTTTTTTGCCGGTTTTATTTTTAAGAATGGTAAACTGGAGAAATGGATTCGTTGGCTGCTTTTTGCCCAAATATTGACAGTTATCGGTCAGACCGCACATACAATGTTTGATGCCAGTATGACGCTTTTTATCATGACCAGTATGGTCTGGGTTATTGGCTCACCATTAGCTTTTATTCTGATTGCAATCTGGCTAAAGAAAAATTCTGAATATCAGGAAAAAGTAAAATTTCCACCAATATCACCATTGTTTTTATAATATACCTCCTAAGCCACACACAAGCCGTTCCCTTACCACAGGGGAACACAATGTCAAACTGAGTCCGCGAATCACCAGATGCCCACCCTCTGCCCAGCGGACTCAGTAAGACTTTAGGGGTCATCTATAAAAAGAGAGATATTTTATGAAAACACTAATCCTTCACGGCAGTCCCCGGAAACAAGGCGTCACGTCCCAAATTCTTGATCACTTTTTAACACAACTGGAGAATCATCACGAAGTGGAAAACCTTCACATTCATGATCAGGAAATCAAGCCCTGCATCGGCTGCCTGAAATGCCGGCCAGATAAGAGGTGCGTTCTCCCCCATGATGCAGCCCATGATATTGCGCAAAAAGTTGATCAGGCCGACTTGCTGGTTATCGGCTTTCCAACCTACTGGGGAAATATGCCGGGGCCATTAAAAAATCTGTTTGACCGCTGCGTACCGACCTTTGAATATATTGACGGTATGACCATTTGAAAAAACCAAAAAGGAACACGGGCGATTCTGGTCACCGCCTCATCAGCCCCTTTTCCCTTTAACCAATTGCCTTCCCAAAGCCGGGGCGCCATTAAATCTGTAAAAAATATTTTAACCGCAGGCGGTGTCAAAATAATTAAAATCATTAATGTTGCTAATGCAGCAAAATTTGATGATAAAAAGGAGAAAATTTTCACAAAAATCAATAAACTTATCAATAGAAATAGTTTTTAATTACACCTGTCCTAAATAAAAGTTTAAAACGGTTGAAACCGTTACGGTGATGATTTTTTTTTAGTCCACCAACTAAAGTTGGTGGTTAATGAAATTTTTAAAGTGTTGAATACCATCTAATTAACCACCAGTGTTAACTGGTGGGATGGATATTGCACATGAACAATTAGCCCTTTTAAGGGCTTCTGATCTGATTACAGTAGTAAATAGATTACCATTGTATTTATTAAAAATACAAATGTAAATAGATGTTTTTTCAACTTTAAAAACTCAAAAATGAATTGTTAAGGACACTAGTGGTTTTTAATCTAAAAAACAGGAGCGCGGACTTTTAAAAATCAGGCATAGACTGACCAATCCGCATTTTAATGCTATATCGAAAATCACCAAAAATGATCCTTGCTAAATTTTGATGATTGATAACCATGATGAATAATCGGTTAAAAAAAATATTTAATACTGATCCACAAAAAACGATCGCAACACGCGGCTTCTTTGCAAATTATCCTGTCAGTGAATTTTACATCCACAAAAATTCCGCCATCATTTTTGGAAAGAGTGACCATATGTGGGCACACCTCATCAGTTCGTCAGAATTAGAACTCAAAAACTTGCTGAAACAACATCAAAGCAAAACCCGGTATTTTTACTCTGTTGAGGAGTGGATGATTCCACTTATCTTAGAATATGGAAAACCGGACTGGATCATGAAAACCAGGCGCTACATTCTGTCTGATTCGATCAATGTGCCCAAAGCACAGCAGCAGTCAATCCCATTATCAATCGAACAAACACATCACATTTTCACCCATTCCGATTACCAAAAATACACGTCAATTGACTACATAGAGGACCGTCTGCAAAAAGGTGTTTCCACCGGCATACAGTTGGATGGTCAACTGGTGGCCTGGGGATTTACCCATGATGATGGCGCCCTGGGATTTCTCCATGTGCTGCCGGACTATCGCAAACAAGGCCTTGGCAAACAGGTGCTGCTCAGCCTGATCCATCAACGAAAGGCCCAGCGTCAACCGGTTTTCTGTAATATTGTGCCGGATAATTTACCTTCCATTAATCTGGTAGAGAAAATTGGATTTGAATTTGACCGGTTTGTGAATTGGGTGAAGTTAAAATGAAAGTAACTACTCAGGTATATTTTAGCCTCCTGTAACAGACAATTCTCCCGATTTATCGGGATCTGTTTATCTGCCATTTTTATAAAAACCGGATAATAGGAATTATCCTTTACAGTAAGAAAGTACCTGAGTAGTTACAAATGAAATATACTTGCTTATCTGGTTTTCACATTCTAATTTTTTTTATATTTTCAACTGAACTAAAAGGATAGGCCATGTTAAAACAAACACTCATTTTTATCTTTATTTTTATTTCTTTCTTAAAAGCTGAAGAGCAGCCGCAAACAATCACTTTTTATGCTGAAGATAGTTTGAAAATCACCGCGGATTTATATATGCAGCATGAGGACAAAACAGTTCCCTTTATCATTCTTTTTCACCAGGCCGGCTGGAGTCGTGGCGAATATATTGAAACCGCACCCAAACTGAACGCTCTCGGTTTCAACTGTATGGCTGTGGACCAGCGCTCAGGTAAGGAAGTTAATGATATAGTAAATCAGACGGCAAAGCGCGCCGAAGAACAGGATTTGGCCACCAACTATTTGGATGCTTATCCAGACATGGTTGCTGCCATTGAATTTGCCAGAGACAATTATTCCGATGACAAACTGATCATCTGGGGAAGTTCCTATTCTGCTGCCCTGGTTCTGCACATTGCCGGACAGCGAAAGGATATTGATGCGGTAATGGCTTTTTCACCGGGGGAATATTTTAAGAAAGCGGGAAAACCGGAAGAGTGGATTCAAAACTCAGCCAAAAACATTCGGGTGCCGGTTTTTATTACCTCCGCTAAAGGTGAAAAATCCTATTGGGAAGAAATCTATAGAGCGATTCCTTCAAAGGATAAAATCGCTTTTCTACCGGAGACCGAAGGCAATCACGGGTCACGGGCCTTATGGTCAAAATTCGATGACAGTGAAACCTATTGGGAAGCGGTGAAGGACTTTCTTTACAAATTATAATTAATCGTGATTTCAGATTAAAAAGATCAGAGGGATTGACGCCAGCCTCATAATTAGTTTCTGAATTATCAATTCTATCCTGCATTATTCATGAATTTTCAAATTTTCCAAGCAAAGATAATAAAATTAACAGTTTACCAAATACATATTAAAAAACTAATTTGCATTCATGATCACCCGGGCGTTCCCGATCGGGTGAATTGTCACTCACAAGAGCATGCAAGGTATCTGAAAATAATTTTATTGAAACTCAAACCCAACCGGAAAGAAGCGGCGGAATTGCTGAGGTATCATTTCCAACTGTAATTCATATCTCCTAAGGAATATTTTGAAATTTATTTA
>CAZCHS010000053.1:0-12736 GCA_964498725.1 uncultured bacterium
TCGAAGATATTAATTCAGAAAAATCCATTATGAAAACAAAAAAATATCGACAAAATCATAAATTCAGATTAACACCGTGCTTCAGCATGGTGAATAACAAAACAAATATTGTGACGCAGTCTACTTCAGTAGACTTCCCAATACCAACAATAAGAGAGGAATAAAAAAATGAACAACACAAAACACATTCAAACGATCCTTCTACTTGGCGCACTCTGGGGTATCGCCGAGGCTACCATTGGACACCTGCTGCATTTTTTGCCCTGCGGGTTTTCCGGCATGGTCATGTTTCCCATCGGCTTTTATTTTATGTATAATGCCTATCTGACCACAGACAAAAAATCAGCGGTTCTCGCAACAGGTATTATCGCTGCTTCCATCAAATTTATCGACTTTATACTGCCAATGAAATCCCCTATGGGTATCATCAATCCGGCCATGTCCATTGTGTTGGAATCCCTCGTGGTTTACGGTTTTCTCAAAGTCTTCGCCAGTAAAAAATCCTTTTCCTATACCTTTGGTTTAGGACTTAGCTGGGTTGTGCTGTTCACTTTAGCCCAGGCGGTAATTTTTCGTCCGGCTGCCGGATTATATCTTGCACCCCTACTGCAAATGGTTGGTTTTATCTTGATGAATGGGATTGTCAGCGGTTTTTTAGTGGGGCTTTATCTGCAAAAAGAAGCAGCGATCACTTTCAGACCAATTGTTAAAAGAGCATCTTTTCTGCTACCGGCTTTGACAGTTTTATTGGCGGCTCTGCTTGAAATCGGAAACTCGATTATTTTTTAATGATGGAAATTCTTGATCGTCTAATCGCTCCAATTCCGAAACAGCCGGTGGAAGAAGTTATTGTCGGCGTACATTCTGTTTTGGTCAAAACAGCCGATAATTGCGGCATTGCCAGCACCATCAAATATTGCAGTCCCCATGAAAATGTTCGCCGGGCCGGAAAACTGGAGCAATTAAACCTGCGCCAATTAGCAGAATATGCTCAATCCGGGAATCTATTGGAAGCCTCAATTGGTATGGCAGCGATCAATAGTTTTTATTCCACAAGCATAAAAGCACCAAAATCTATAAACGCCAAGAACATTATCCTGGAACACAGCCGTCAAAAAACTGTTGGAATCATCGGTCATTTCCCCTTTCTGGAAAAACAAAAAGAGCATTATAAAATCTATTATATTTTCGAAAAACAGCCAAACGAAGGCGATTTGACCGAAGCGGACATTCCTAAATATTTACCTACTGTCGATGTCGCGGCCATTACTGCAACCGCCATTACCAATCACACTTTTGCCGGGATATTAAAATATTTACCCGCCGAAAGTTACAATATCATGCTGGGACCAACCACACCGGTTTCGCCGATTTTGTTTGAATTTGGCATGGATGCTGTTTCCGGCTCCTTTGTTGAAAATTATGACCAGGTGAAAAAATATGTGCTGCAGGCGACACCCACCCGCCATTTACAAGGGATAAAATACATAACAATTTTCAAAGAGGACTATTTATGAAAAGCATTTACTCTGAAATTATGGACCTTGCCGAAGGAACGGCCTCCGGTGTATTGGTTACGGTGGTGGCAAAAGAAGGCTCCGGCCCGGCTGCTACCGGTACCAAGATGATCGTCTATAAAAAGGGGCGAATTTCCGGCACAGTGGGCGGCGGTTCCATCGAGCAACTGGCCATCAAAAAAGCGCTTACTCTCTTTGATATACAACAAAATGCAATAGAAAAATATGTCATGGATGAACCGGGTGACGGCACAACAACCGGTATGCTTTGCGGTGGAACAGCTACCCTGTTTTTTGAATATTTTGCGCCAAAGAAGCAGGTGTATATTTTTGGCGCCGGCCATATCGGCAACGCGCTGGTTTATCATCTGTGGAAATTAAATTATCATATCACAGTCATCGATGACCGTGAGGATGTATTGCAACAAATTGAAAATGCCGATGAGAAAATCCACGGCCCTTTTGCAGACGCGCTGAATAACCACAAAGTCGAGCCGAACAGTTTTTTTATAATCGCTACTTACCAACATAAATACGACAATGTTGTTTTAAATAAAATATACCAATCCGGTTGGCAACCGCAATACATCGGAGTGGTTTCATCACGAAAAAAGAAACAAACCTTAACAGAAAATCTATTGAAAGTCGTGCCGGATGCGAATCCGGATCTATGTTATTTACCGGTGGGGCTGGATATTGGCGGCACATTGCCTCATGAAATTGCCATCTCCATCATTGCCGAAATGCAGGCGGTGGCCAATGGTAAGCATGGCGGGCATTTGAGGGATAAATGATTTTTATCAACACAAAAATGAGGGAAGTATGCTGAAGCATACTATGACATTTTTTGCTTGTTCGTTATCCACCACAATAAATTGTGGTGCTAATCTGAATAAGTTTAGTGATTCAAATTTCAGATTAACACCATGCTTCAGCATGGTGAACAACAAAACAAACACTATGACACAGTCTACTTCAGTAGACTTCCCAAACAGGTAGGCATGATAACCATAATCACCGGAAAAGTAAACGCAGGAAAAACCACTTATATGCAGCACCTGTATGCAAACACAAAAAAAGGCGACGGATTTGTATCGGTGAAAGTTTTTGAGAACAATCAGCATACTGGCTATGATTTACACCATTTAAAAACAAAGAATACAAAACCCTTCATACGAAAGAAAACAAAGTTGCCGCAAAATTGGCAGGAAATTTTCAAAATTGGCGACTATTCCTTTTCCAAAGATGGCTTTGCCTTTGCAAAGGATATAATCCGCAATACTGCTGAGGAGCCTGTTTTTATCGACGAAATTGGCCCCCTGGAAATTTTTCAGAAATCAGGATTTTATTCCCTTTTGAAAGAACGACTGAATAGCGACCTGTACATCACACTGAGGGAGCATCTGTACGATGATTTTCTTAAATCCTTTGCGATTACCCGGAAAATCAATAAAATAACAATTAAACAGACGAGGAACGAATGATAGACTTAACCATCAAAGAAAAACAACTTCAAAAAACAATCCAGCGCTGTAAAGAGCGTCATATTTTACTGCCTACCTTTGCACAGATGAAAAATCCGGAATTGATTCCCACAGAAATTCACAAAGAATTAAAAGATATCGGACTATGGGATGTTCATCCCCGCAATCTTTTTCGTATTACCTGGAAAAATGAACCAACCCTGGAGGGCGGTGACTTTGGCGATGTTAATTATATAGAGTTGCCCCCGGAAATCACCGGTGTAAAAGCGCGAATTCTCGCTCTGGTGGGAAAATGGTTTCCTACCGGCGCTCATAAAGTCGGCGCCTCATACGGCTGCCTGGCACCACGCCTGATCACCGGCCAGTTTGACCCCACCACACAAAAAGCGGTCTGGCCATCCACGGGTAATTATTGTCGCGGCGGCGCTTATGATTCCGCACTTTTGGGATGTGAATCCATTGCCATTCTTCCTGAAGAAATGTCAACAGAGCGCTTTCAATGGCTCTCTAAAATAGCCGGCGAAGTAATCCCTACCCCCGGCTGTGAAAGCAATGTAAAAGAGATCTTTGATAAATGCTGGGAATTGCGTAAAACCCGTGGCGATGATATTGTGATTTTTAATCAATTTGATGAACTTGGCAATCATCTCTGGCATTATGATGTCACAGGAAATGCGATGCTTGAAATGCTGGAACAAAAAATGAATGCAGATGATAATTTTGCCGGAGTGGTATTGAGTTCCGGGTCAGCCGGGACACTGGGCAGCGGCGATTTTCTCAAAGAAAAATTTCCCCAGGCAAAAATCGCAGCAGCAGAAGCTTTGCAATGTCCAACGCTACTCAACAATGGTTTTGGCGGGCATCGGATTGAAGGAATTGGCGACAAGCATGTTCCCTGGATTCATAATGCACGTACTACGGATATGGTGATTGCTGTGGATGATGAGGTCACCATGCGACTATTGCGCCTGTTTAATGAGCCGGAAGGCCATGAATATCTGGCGCAACAGGGCGTTGATTCGGTCATCATTGAGCAATTGCATCTACTGGGAATTTCCTCAATCGGAAACTTGGTGGCAGCGATCAAATTTGCAAAATATTATGAATTAACAGAAAAAGACATTGTGACCACTGTTTTTACCGATTCCATGGAATTATACGGCTCGCGAATAAAAGAACTACGGGAACAGCGTGGCAATTATATCCATGACAACGCGGTTGCCGATTATGAACTCAGCAGCTCTATAGCCATTGACAATATGCTGGAACTGGATTATTATGCCAGAAAGCGTATTCATAATCTAAAATATTACACCTGGATTGAGCAGCAGGGCAAGGACCTGGAAGAATTAAACGCACAATGGTATGACTATAAAAATTACTGGGGATCAATCCATAAAATGGTGCCGAAGATCGATGAGTTGATTAAGGAATTTAATAAAAGGATTTTGGAATAGTTTAAGAAATATGCTTAACCTGAATTATTCAGGAATTATTTATTTTTGGCACAACAAACCAAACGCTGTGACACAGTCTACTTCATTAGACTTCTAAAAGGGAGAAATAATGAGCACAATTTTAATAAAAAATCCATTACTTTGCTGTCGTATAAAAGAAAATGTCAATGATGACAATGTGTTGGATACCTTTTCCGGCGGCCACATTTTGATTGAGGACAATTTAATCCTCTCTGCCGGGGCGGAAAATTATACCGGCAAGGTTGACAAAATTATTGATGCCAGCCGAATGGTGGTCCTGCCGGGATTTATAAATACTCACCATCATTTCTTTCAGACCCTGACTCGGAACATATATGCCACTCAGAAATCAGAACTCTTTGACTGGCTTGTGACCAACTATGAGATCTGGCGCGGTATTGACGGCGAGGCATTTTATGTCAGCGCAAAAGCAGCCATGGCGGAATTACTGAAGTCAGGTTGTACAACCACTTCCGATCATCTGTATCTGTTCCCAAACAAGACTGAGCCCACGATCATTGACCGGGAAATTACGGCTGCCCGCGAATTAGGCATCCGCTTTCAGCCCACCCGCGGTTCCATGTCCCTGAGCAAAAAAGACGGCGGCCTTCCCCCGGACGATGTCACACAAACTGAAAAAGAAATTGCAGCTGATATAGACCGTTTGCTGGAAAAATATCATGATGATTCTTTTGGTGCCATGCTCAGACTATCACTGGCGCCATGTTCACCCTTTTCGGTTACTCAGGAATCCATGAAGCAGTCTGCCGCTTTCGCCAAAAAACACAATTTACAGATACATACCCATCTGGCAGAAACCAAAGATGAGGAAACTTTCTGTATTGAAAAATTTGGACAGCGTCCCTTTGAATTTATGGAATCCCTGGACTGGATCAGTGAAAATGCCTGGTTTGCCCATTCCATTTTTTTGAATGATGAAGAAATTGCCCGTGCCGGCCAGGCTAAAATCGGCGTGGCTCATTGTCCCTCATCAAATATGCGGCTTGGCTCCGGTATTTGCCGGGTGAAAGAATTACTGGATGCCGGTGTCAATGTATCAATCGCTGTGGATGGCTCGGCCTCTAACGATTCCTCAAACATGTTACTGGAGCTGCGAAACGCAATGCTCCTCTCCCGGCTTCGAGAGCCCAAATACTGGCTCAGCACCGGGGAAATTCTCTGGATGGCAACAGTTGGCGGCACAAAAGCTTTGGGACGCCATGATATAGGTCAGATTTTACCGGGGAAATGCGCTGATCTGACTTTGATCAATATTGACCGTCTCGAATATTCCGGCGGGCAGCATGATCCGGCAGCAGCAATCCTGTTCAATGTTGCCATGGCTCCGGTGGATTACTCCATTATCAATGGTAAAATTGTCGTGCAAAAAGGGCAAATTACCGGCTTGAATGAAAAAGAACTGGTAGGCCGCCATCAAAAAATATCCACTGAACTGGTAAAAAAAGCCGAAGACAATACCGGGAAAAAGTTAATCAGATAATTTTCATAAATGGCAAAAAAATCCATTTACTCTTTTTATAAAATTGATTATAATTTATAAAGTATTTTAGCGAGGGGTTTATTAATATGAAAAAGAAAACAAATTTTCGTGAGTTCATACCCATCGGGGTTACATTAATCGCGACCGGCATTGTATTTATTAGCGCGGTCAATAAAGAAATCGGTATGGCACTGGGAGTTGTGGGAATTGTCTATTTGACTATTGGCATCAGAAAGACCCGGAAAAAAAGAAAAATTCTTTAACCAAATAATTTTTGATAAGCAGCAATGAATTTATCATGAGATATTTTTGTGCCATGTCCCGGAAAATAGTAATCACATTTGAGATTGAGTAATGTTTGCCAGCTTTGCTTTAATTTGTCTTTGTCATCGACAAAAATTGGATAGATTGTTCCCGGTAAAATATTAAATAAAGTATCACCGACAAAAGCCCATTTGTTATCAATAATGATTGATATTGAATCAGGGGTATGCCCCGGTGTTGGAATAATATTGACATCAAATCCCAGGCGGTCGGTGAAATATTCGCCATTAATTACGGTATCAGGAACAACCGGTTTGAATTTCCCGTTACCACCAATTTTATTGAAAAATAAAAGTAATTTGCCGACAGCATTACCATTTTTGGGGTCCGGTGTTTGCCCAAATTTCAAATATTTTTCACCGGCTTTGTGAACCAGAATCTCAGTGTATATCTTTTTATTGAGTTCATAAAGTAAATTCACATGGTCATAATGTGTATGGGTGAGCACAACCAACTCAATATCTTTATATTCGATATCATGGGATTTCAGAACATTGTCAATCTTTTGCAGTCCATGATTACCAGCGTCAATCATTAAATTTCGATTGTTCTTATTCACAACATAAAGATTTGATTGACCGGCATTGATTTTAATAATTTTTATATTTGCATCTTTCATCATGATTTTCCTCTTGTGTTCATATTTGTCATTAACCTAACCATTTAACAACAATAAAAAATTGATACAGAACACAAATAGCGAATAGTTGATGCAGAATATGCTGAAATTTTATATATTTGGAGAAATTTTTTATGGGGAGAGATTAATGAAATTACCGGATAACACATTGGCCTACCTGGCGGCTGTTTTTTCCATGATATTTTTTGGCATGTCATTCATCTGGACAAAAATTTTGCTGGAATCCTATGGGCCCTTAACCATCATCTTTTTGCGTCTTCTTATATCGTCAGTTCTGTTATTTTTCTATCTGCTGATCACCAAAAAGATGCATTTCAAAAAGAAACATCTAAAATATTTTCTGGCACTGGCATTTTTCGAACCTTTCCTCTATTTCATCGGCGAAAATTTCGGTGTCAAATACGTTTCTCCCACCATTGCTTCCATGATCATTTCCACAATTCCCCTGGTGACTCCGATTTTTGTTTTCATTTTTCTGAAAGAACGATTGAACAAATATAATTTTATCGGGCTATTGATCTCCTTTGCCGGTGTAATGACAGTTTTGCTGACAAAAAACTCAACCCTGGAATATTCATTCAAAGGAGTTGCACTCTTATTTTTTGCAGTAGCAGCTACCATTGGATACAGTATCCTTGTGAAAAAACTGACTGATCAGTATTCATCCATCAATATTGTATTCTTCCAAAATATTATCGGTTTTGTATATTTTATACCGGTGCTGTTAATTTGGGAAGGCCAGGAATTACTGACATTGCAAATCGACAAGTCATCAATTATCGCTTTACTTCAATTATCAATATTCGCATCCACGCTGGCCTTTATTTTTCTGACCAAATCAATTGCTTCTATCGGCGTCAACAAAACCAATGTTTTTATTAATTTGATTCCGGTGGTTACCGCTGTTTTCAGTTTTATAATTTTTGGTGACCTTTTGTCTGCTCAGGAAATTATCGGCATTATTATCGTCATTTCCGGACTATTTTTATCACAGAAAAAAGGAAAGGTGGATAAAGTCATCCACGAGGATATCTAACCAGCTTTTATTTTGCTTTGGTGGTCTGAACCGGTTTTGTATCGAGAATTATTCTGATCATTTTTACCAGGTCCAGGGGGTCAAAGGGTTTTTTAATATAATTGACGCCCATATCATCAAGATTATTTACCTGTTCGCTATACCCTGACATGTATAAGGATTTGATCTCGGGCTTATCATTTTTAATTTGGTTAATCAGATCAATACCGCTCATTTTCGGCATGACTACATCGGCGATGATCAGGTCTATATCATTGCCCATTTTAGCAAAAGTTTCCAGTCCTTCCACACCATTTGCGGCAGTAATCATTTTGTATCCATAATTGGTCAAGACCTCCACAATGACACTGCGGACAAGTTTATCGTCTTCTACCAGAAGAATACGCTCGTCCCCTTTCAAATCAGTGGGAATGATCTGCTCATTCTTTTTGAAGGCAAGTTTTTCCTGCCTGCTGAGGAAATATAGTTTCACTTTGGTGCCCTTGCCGGGAGAACTTTTTACTTCAATATCGCCCCCGGACTGCTTGACAATACCGTAAATGACGGACATGCCCAGACCCAGTGATTCACCACTGCCCTTGGTTGAAAAGAAGGGCTCAAATATATGAGACAATGTCTCTTTATCCATACCGATTCCATTATCCTCAACCGTTAAAACTACATATTCGCCATCCTGTTCAAGTTCCTGTTTTTTCGCATATTTTGGGCTAATAATTTCCGTATCAACTTTGATCCTGATCTCCCCGCCTTTTGGTAAGGCATGATTAGCATTGGTAATCAATTCATTAATCATATTTTCAAATTGTTTCGGATCGATTTTTATTAAATAATTTTCTTCGGGTAAGATCAAGTTTATTTTCACTTTTTCATTGACTCTATTGTTCAGAACGTCGATATGATTCAGGAGGATATCATTAACATTGACGATACGATTTTTCATCACCATATTTTTACTGAAGGCCAATAGTTTTGAGACCAGGTTTTCCGCAGATTTTCCCGAGACCTTAATTTTTCGCAATAATTTATTGTACATTTCATCATTACTACTGATTGATAACAAAATGTCGGTATACCCAATTATTACAGTGATGAAATTATTAAATTCATGGGCAATGCCACTGGTTAATCTGGCTACGGAATCAAGCCGCTGGGTATTAACCTGATTGTTTTGAAACTCTTTGTTTTCGTCTATGATGGATTGAAATTTTTTATTGATCCTGCTCAATTTTTCCATTTCAATATTCAGATTTTTAACTTCCGCGCTTTTCTTGTCGGATTTGGTGATCAGCATCCTGATCAAATGATACAAAAATATTGTTACGGAAATATTTACCAGGGCAAACCCTACCGAAAATAAAAACCATTCCGGCGTACTGAATCTGACTATATCAGGATTACTGAGAACATCAAAAATTACCAGGAACCTCATAGCAGATAAAACCAAAGGGTTTAAAACCAGTGTTAAAACAATTGTTTTTTTTAATTGAAAAACAGCCGCAATTACAGGGATCAAAAATAGAAAAAACTGGCCCGAACTCATGAGTCCCCGAATTGAGATCATTACCACTCCGGTAAGGAAAAAATAGATCATGATCAAAAATATACGCAGATAAAAATTCACTCTTTTGCCAAAAATAGAGATCAATAAAACCAAAAATGCCAGGATGTAAATTAATGCTTCCACCGGAAAATTTTGAGTTATGCTAAAAAATATATTATAAAGTGAAGAAACTAATCCCAGTAACAGGATAAAAAAGGAGGTAATTAAAAACACCTGTTCACGCAACCCCTTGAAATTCTTAACCGTGTAGTCGGTTTTAATAATTACTTTTTTTAAATAGGCTAACAATTTATCCATATCTTTCCCATAGTTTTTAAGATATTCGCAGACAATGCAAAAATCAATCCGAAATAAACAAAATTTCCGGTTTATTTTCTTAAAATTTTATCAATACAACATAACTATTGTTATTCATGGCGATTTTCGGTAAATTTTGCTGATTCTTTAACATCATATCTAAGATGGAGGGCAATTGCCTGACATAAAGGAGTAAACAATGAACCAACAACAGAAAAGAATTGGTGTTATCGCCATCATCGTAAAAGACCCTGCCAATACTCACGAAAAACTCAATTCCATATTACATTACCATTCCAATCTAATTGTCGGCCGACTGGGTGTCCCCCGTCAGCAGGAAAAACTATCCATAATCTCTTTGATTGTGGAGGGAACCACAGATGAGGTTGGCGCGCTAACCGGTAAATTAGGTCAACTGCCATCGGTTTCTGTAAAAACCGCATTTGCCAAGTAAAGGGGGAATTTCTATGAAATCTTTAAAATTATTGCTCAGCATACTTTTAATGACGGGAACTGCCTTGGCCTACAGTGTCAGGGGGATTGTTTTAAACGCTGAACAGAAAACACCTCTGGAAGGGGCGAATATTCAGCTGAGTGAGGAAGGGAAATATACTTTTACTGATGCCGGCGGTCATTTCAGCATTCGCAATATTTCCTTACAAAACACATCGATAAAAGTCTCCTTCATCGGTTATAAAAGCCAAAGAATTCCACTCAATTTTTCAAAAGAGAAAAATCTGGAAATTACCGTAATGCTGGAACCCAGCCTGATCCAGTTTGAAGCGGTGCGAGTGACAATTACCAAATCAGAAAAAAAATTGTCCAATTCGCCGCTGCCAATTACCACCTACAATGACTATCAAATCGAACAACAGCAACCATTGACTACGGCTGAAGCCATTGCCAATACCCCGGGGATTACGATGACTTCCGATGGAATCTGGAGCAAATCGATTGCGATTCGCGGCCTTTCCCGGAATAATATTGTTACCCTGGTAGATGGCAACCGGATTTCCACCGCCACCAATCTCGCCGCTTCATTGTCCCTGATCAATATCAATGATGTGGACAGAATAGAAACCATTAAAAGCGGCGCTTCAATGCTGTACGGAACCGGCGCCACCGGTGGTGTAATCAATGTTATCACCAAAAAAGCGCCCTTTGAATCCAATTTCTACATGCGTCCCACGGTCAAACTCGGCTTTAACAGTGTCAATCAGATGCATTATGAAAATCTGAATGTCTTCACCGGCGCGCAGCAATGGAATATGAAGATCGCATTGCAAAACCGCTCTGCCGGCAATACCGAAACACCTGACGGAGAACTGGAAAACAGCCAGTTTGATGATCAAAACCTGGCCTTTAACTTTAATTATAAACCGAACAAAAATCATCAACTTAGCCTTAATGTTCAAAAATTCCAGGCCCAGAATGTTGGTATCCCGGGCGGAAAGCCGCTTTTCCCGCCTCAGGCTGAAGTCAGTTACAAAAAAGCCTACCGTGAATTGTACAGCCTGGGATATGAGATAAAAAACCTGCTGCCGGCTTTGTCAAAACTATCCTTTAAAGTCTATCAGCAGAATATCTTTCGTGAAGTTGAAAACAAACCACACATTATCAATTCAATACCGGCGTCAGAATCGCAACCGGCCAAAGAAATTCATGTTCAGAGCGTTGTCCCGGAAGCCCTGCATGAAACCACCGGTTTTCTTATGCAATCCAACTGGCTCGTCAATGAAAATAACTGGCTGATTGTGGGAATTGATGGCTGGCAGAAAAAACTGGACAGCCACCGGAAAAAATATCTGGAAATACAAATTAAAAATGACAATGACGAGACCATCAAAACCATTGACCAGGTGATCGGCGAATTACCCCTGCCGAATTCCATCTATTCCACCACTGGCTTGTTCATTAATAATGATCATTATTTTTGGGATAAGAAACTGATCATGAACCTGGGCGGCCGTTATGACCTGATCAAAATTGACAGCGAAAAAATGATTAATCCCGAATTTCAAATTATTGACGGTGTGCGCAATGATACGCCGCCCAACCAGGCTGTGTTTTGGAACGCGGAAGAAGACCTCGATCATTCATGGAGTGCGAACATTGGTCTTTTATTCAAACCAAAGAAAAATCTGAACCTAAGTTTAAATTTCGGCAAATCTTTCCGTAGTCCGACACTGGAGGAACGGTTTGACTATATTGATTTAGGAAATCTGGTCAAACTGGGTGATCCCAAACTCAATGCTGAACAGTCTCTCTCCAAAGACATCGGGATTAATTACAGCAATGACACTTACACCCTGGGAGTGAATCTATTTCACAACTCTCTGGCTGACCTGGTAATCGAAAAAAGCGGTACTTATGATGGCCGGCCCGCCCTGATCAAACAGAATGCCGGCGAAGCCCTGCTTTACGGCTATGAAATTTATGGTGAGTACAATACGCCCTACCGTTTATCATTAAGCGCAAACCTGGCCTATGTCCATGGTGAAGATATCAACGATGAGGTTCCCCTGGCTTCCATCCCACCGCTAAACGGGCAATTGTTCATCACATATCCGGTGCTCAATCTTTTTAATTTGACAGTGGCAGTAAATATTTTCGCCGATCAGGAACGGGTGGCTGACTGGGAAACCGAAACAGCTGGCTATACCTATTACAACTTTTATTTACAGACTAAAAAATATCAATTTATGGATAGCTATCTGCAACTTTTACTCAGAGTGGATAACATTACCGATAAAAAATATCAAAATCATCTGTCCACTAACCGCGGCCTGATGCAATGGGAACCGGGAAGAAATCTATCATTGAATTTATCGATTGATTTTTGATCATATTATTATGATTGGGCATCAATAGTTTATATATTGTTGAGAGAGAGAATAA
>CAZCHS010000053.1:12836-21035 GCA_964498725.1 uncultured bacterium
TAAATTTGAAAGGGAAAAAATATGATTATCACTCAGGAGATGAAAGAAACTACGCGCAATTTAATGGATTTTTTAGATAAATCACCTACGGCCTCCCACGCTGTTGAATCGGTAAAAGCAATATTAACAGATAAAGGATTCACTGAAATATCTGAAACCGATGAATGGCAACTTAAACCGGGTGACAAATTTTTCACAGTTCGCAACAATACGGCAATTATTGCCGGTATTATTGGAAGCCGGAAAATTTTGGATAGTGGTTTTCATGTTATTGGCGCTCATACTGACTCACCGGGATTTCGTATCAAATCCAATAGCGTCTATGAAAAAGAAGGCTATGTGCAATTAGGTGTTGAGATCTACGGCGGCCCGTTATTAACCAGCTGGACAGACCGTGATCTGACACTGGCAGGAAAAATTGTTGTCCGGGATGGCGACAAACTTACAACAAAACTCTGGAAAAGCGATAAAGTGCTGGCGCGAATTCCCCAGTTAGCCATCCACATGGACCGGGAAGTCAATGACAAGGGATTAACACTGGATAAAGAAAAACACCTGCCGCCGGTGATTGCATTGGCCGGTGACAAACCTTTTACAAAAGATAATTTGAAAGCCCTGATTGCTAATGAATTGACAATCAAAGTGGATGATATTGCTGAATTTGAACTGGAATTAGTTGATGTGCAGAAAGCCGCCTTTTCCGGCATCAATGATGATTTTTACGTGTCCGGCAGAATCGACAACCTGATGATGAGTCACGCGGCGATTTCTGCCATTGCTGAACAAGACAATACACCAAAAGAAACGATTGTGGTTTCCTTGTTTGACAGTGAAGAGATCGGCTCCTCCACTATGAATGGTGGCGGTTCTCCTTATTTAGGTAATATTCTTGAGCGGCTGGCATTGACCCAGAATCTGAATCGTGAAGAATTTTTGCGGGCCATGAATAAGTCTTTCGTCCTCTCTGCCGATGGCGCACACGCTGTTCATCCCAACTATGTTGACCATTACGAAAAACACCACCTGTGCAAACTGAACAATGGCCTGGTCATTAAACTGAATGCGAAACAACGTTATGCCTCCTCCCCTGTAACCACAGCCGAAATTGAAACCCTGGCGAAAAAGGCCGGCATTCCGACCCAAAAATATATTCACAGAGTCGATAAGCCTTGCGGTTCTACCATCGGACCGATCACAGCCACCAATTTCGGTATTAAAACCGCTGATATCGGTCATTCTATGGTCTCCATGCATTCCATTCGTGAAATGGCCGGCACTGCTGATCAACACTATATTATTAAGTTTATGAAAGAATTTGTAAACTCTGAAGTGTGATCAAACACTAAGACTGCCTTAAAAGGATTTTTGTGTCACCCTGGGACTTTTTCGGGGTGACACTTTTAATTCTAATCTATTTATAACGAATCAGTTAACCTGCAAAATAAATAATAAAAAATAATTGGAAAATTCATGGAAAATCCGGTCTCTGCCGAAAAGAAAGGTATCGGCGCGAAGCGGGTATTGTTCATATTTTTATGAAAAATACAGATTAAGTTCATAAGTCCTGCATATAAAATTTTCTATCGTCATATAACACCAATTATCATCGAGGCAATATATTTGAGCACTAGATTTATATTTTGCTTCCTGCCGGATTACCAATTTGCAAAAAATTATTATTAGCAATATCTTAATTATTGTAAAATGGATGATCAAAAGGGATTAAAAAAATGTATTTAATAAATAATATTATTTTAAAGAAACCAAGGCTTACTCTAATATTGCTATTGCTGTTTATTATCCCTGATAATGTAAATGGTCAATATTTTGGACGTAATAAAGTACAGTATGAGGATTTTGATTTTCAGATACTGGAAACTGAAAACTTTGATATATATTACTATAAGGGTGAAAAAGCAGTGGCGGAAGATGCAGCCGGAATGCTGGAACAGTGGTACTCCAGATATGTAAATTTATTTAATTATAAATTAAGCAAGCAACAACCAGTAATTATCTATGCTAACCACCCTGATTTTCAACAAACAAATGTGATAAGTGGCATTGTACCTCAAGGGACGGGAGGCGTGACAGAAGGTATACGAAATAGAATGGTAATCCCGATGACCGGCGTCTATGAAGAAAATAATCATGTCCTGGGGCATGAACTGGTACATGCTTTTCATTATGACCTTATGAAAAATTTGGATAAAGGATTGCGTGCGTCCCGGCAAATACCATTGTGGTTGGTCGAGGGAATGGCAGAATATCTGACCAAAGGCAGACAAAATCCTCTGACCAGTATGTGGATGCGGGATGCTGTTTTATTTGACAAGGTACCCACAGTTCAGGAAATTACACAAAAGGCCCGTTATTTTCCCTATCGGTATGGCCATGCTCTCTGGGCTTATATATCTTCATTGTGGGGAGATAAAATTGTATTACCACTCTTTCATGAAGTAGCCAGAAATGGATGGGAAGCCGGCGCCAGTAATATTTTACATATAGAAAGTGATTCTCTCTCCAAATACTGGCAAAAAGCTGTAAAAGAAACCTATCGCCCACAATTACAAAATAAAGCAAAACCAAAAGAAGTAGGCCGAAGCATTCTCAAGGAAAAGGGAAAAACCAATCTGGCTCCGGTTATAAGTCCCAATGGTAAATATATGATCTTTATATCACGAAGAGATCTGTTTAAACTTGATCTGTATCTTGCTGATATTAATTCAGGTAAAATTATAAACAAATTATCCAGTTTTGATACGGATATTCATTTTGATAATCTCAGATTTATGAATTCCTCCGGAACATGGTCACCGGATAGCAAAAAAATAGCATTCGTTGTGGTCCGAAAAGGAGATAATCAAATTGCTATTTTTGATCTTGAAGAAAATAAAATAACCCGCTCAATTAAAGTCCCGGATATAAATGGAATCATGCACCTAGACTGGTCACCAAATGGCGAAAAATTAGCATTTTTTGGTACCTCCGGAGGTATTGGGAATTTATATTTACTGGATATGGACACCGAGAGCACCACTCAACTAACCGACGATAAATTCGCGGAAATTCAACCGAACTGGCATCCCGATGGTAATCATATAACCTATGCTACAGATAAAAATACCGACGCTGATCTTAGGGAACTCAACTTTTCTGAATTCAATATTGCTATTATGAATATAAATACCAGGAAGGAAAATATTATTTCTATGGTTCCCAAAACCAAACATATTAACCCTCATTATGATGCTCGTGGAGAAAATATCTATTTCATTAGCAATCCAGACGGTTTCAGTAATATTTACCGCTATAGTTTAAAGGAACAGCAATTTTATAAAATTACTGATGTGGCTACCGGAATATGCGGATTGACAGCAAATTCACCAGCAATTTCGCTAACTAATCAATCCGATCAATTGGTTATGTCAGTTTTTGAAGATCACAATTATATTATTCGGGGATTAAATCTAAGTAAAAACCGAGGAGAATTGGTATCTAATAACCTGGATCGATTTACTAGGAATAAAGGATCTCTGCCGCCCGTAGAGGAAAGTAGTAAAGGGATAGTGCAAAATTATCTGACTGATTCAGAGAGAGAAATCGTTTTCCCGGATTCGCTGGAATATAATGATTACTATCCTCAACTTAAATTATTTTATGCCGGACGAACGATGGTGGGCGGTACTGTCGATAAATATGGTGTTGGTATTGGCGGAAATATAAATTTGTATTTCAGCGATATGTTGGGTAACCATGTTCTATTTACCAATATTCAGGGACAGGGAAATTTGAAAACTCTGGGTGGAGAAGTAATGTACAGAAACCGAGACCATAAATTGAACTGGGGGGTTGATCTTGGTCATATTGCCTATCTTACGGGCAATTCAACTTTAGCACTGGACACAATTTCTGTTGATAATCAACAAGTTCCGGCCCGGATCTTTCGCAGATATCGTCAATATACTTATTATGACCGTGGCCGGGGACTTTTGGAATTTCCTTTCAACCGCAATCGAAGAATAGAGTTTTCAGCTGGATTGACGAGAATTAGTCATGATCGGGAGGTTAGAATTGTTAAATCCACACTTAGTGGCCGAACCATTGATAGAAGCACAAAAGATCTCTCAGAACCATCAGCGATTTATCTATATAATTCCTCAATAGCCACTGTAGGAGATTGGTCATTCTCCGGGTTTACTTCTCCCGTAAAAGGCCGACGTTACCGTTTTGAATTAGGAGGAACAGCAGGAACGATTAAATATCTATCCGTTCTTGGCGATTATCGTCAATATTTTTTCTTGGATCCTATTACCACGGCATTTAGAATTATGCATTATGGACGTTATTTAGGAGGGGCTAATAGCAGGGATCTATCTCCTTTACAGGTTGGCTATAAAAGTTGGGTTAGAGGTTATGATCCGGGGAGTTTTGAACGCCAGGAATGCACAGAAACCGGGCAGACTGATGAGTGTCTGGCTTTTTCCCGGTTAACAGGTTCCAAAGTCGGTATCATAAATGCAGAAATACGACTACCTTTATTTGGCACAGACCAATACGGATTGTTTAATTTCAGATATTTACCGACTGAATTATTAGCTTTTTTTGATGGTGGTTTGGCCTGGACTTCTGAAAACAGTCCCAATTTGGAGTGGGCTACTGATACTCAAAAAAGAGTACCCGTTTTCAGTACAGGGTTAGGCGCCCGTTTTAATTTATTTGGGTATATAGTGGCTCAGGTTTATTATGTGTATCCTTTTCAGAGACCAGATAAAGGAGCTCATTTTGGTGTTGTTTTGGCACCGGGCTGGTAGATCAAATTCATCATAATGGTACTGCAAAAATAATATTTACAAGATTTCTAACCGGGCTGACATTTAGGACAAAAGATTGCAGTGCGGCCGCTTATTTTTTCGCTTTTTAGTTTATGTTTTTTATTAGCGGGGCATTGCATATCCTCATTACGATGAGGGATAAGCCATTTATCTTTTGAGAATTCATCTCCTTGTCGTTTTATTTTACAAGCTTCATCCAAAACTGTCTGCATTTTTGCAAATAAATCTTTTTTTTCCTCACTTGATAATTTTGCGACTTTTCTTCGGGGATGCAGATGCGCATTGTACAGAATTTCATCGGAATAAACATTGCCAATTCCGGCAATATCACTCTGATCCATTAGTAATGACTTGAGCATTTTATTAGAATGAAGCTCTAACAAGTCTTTAAATTCATCATAGTTTAATTCAAGGGGGTCAGGTCCCATCTCATTGATCAGGTCTATTTTGTTTGGCTCTTTGGTGAGATAAATTTTTCCAAGTTTTCTCTTATTTAACCATCTAAGTTCATACCCATTTTTAAATTGGAAAGACAACCGGGTATAGCGATCATTACCTTCTTTTGATTCTTCCTGCTTGACATAATGTAAATTTCCTGTCATCGCAAAATGTAGTAATAGTTTTTCTTCCAGACTACTGATCTCTATTATCAGAAATTTTCCTCTTCGTCTAATATCAGAAAATCGGTGTCCTGTCAATTTATTTCGAAATTCCTTCAAACTATGATTTTGTATTAATTCCGGTGATTCACTGGTAATATTTTCGATGGTCTTCTCCATGCTGGTTTCAGTAAAATAAGTTTTAAAACCCTCAAGGTCTGGTAATTCAGGCATAACACTTCTCCTTTTTATTAGGATTTTATAATCTTCACAAAATTTGAAAATATTGCTTTGAAACTAATAGTAATATCACGGAATATCAACTTTCACTTTTATCCCTTGCCGCAACATATAGATATATACTAAAAGATCTATTTTCAAGCATATCGAACTGGTTTTAGTAAATTATCCAAAGTTTGAAGAAGTCAGATTAGAGCATTAAAGTATATACCAAACTTTTAACAACGGGAAATCGAAGTTCATATTTTGCTGAAGTCATAATCTGGTTGGGAAAAATTACCGTTATCAATTTGACAAAACTTAAAAATACTTGTAGGTTTTAAACATATAAGTAAATAAGAAAAATATTGAAAATTCCACATTTTTGATATTTAATATATGAATAAAATAAAAAATGGAGTCAATTTATGAATTCAAAAAAATGTAATACGGGTAATTATTTAAACGTAATCGTTTTAGCATTACTAATTCCATTACTTATGTCTCAAGTCTATAGTCAGGATAAAGCCTGGGATATTGAAAATAGAATACCTGAAGGCGCTAATCGAATACTCCTGAAACAAACTGCGGTCCCAACAGCCGATGTTTATGTCGATGCGATCCACCATTTAGAAAGGAAAGATTTTGAAATAATCACCTCGGAGGAAACCTTTGATAGCGACCTTTTAGAATCTATCACAGAAAAAAAGCCTCTGGTTTTCAGTGCCAGGAAGCAAATTAATGACACATTGGCAATCAGAATTATGGGTAATGTACAAAATTGTGGTCCCACTTGTGGTTTACTGGTAGCATCAGTCAAGTACGCTAATGATGTTAATGCTCCAATTCCCAATTGGAAAAATGCCACCTGGAATAAGATGGATGAAAAAAATGCATTTTTTAAGGCACTGGAAATATTACAAGGAACCGCCTACGATTTTATGAATTTTGAAATTGGTGTAGCCGTAACTACAGAATAAACTACATACTGCCTTATTCATAGTACCATGAATAAGGCAGTTAAAGGCTTCGGTTCTTAGGAATATTTAATGGATAAAAAACCGATAATCTCTAATTAGATTTTTCCCATTTATAATATTCGCCGAATTTCACAACATGCCAATATTCATAATGAGCAGATTTTCTGTCCCCATTTTCGTCAAATTGGATATCACCACAGATAAAATTTCCTTTTGACACTGCCTTTTCTAATGCATGCTCCGGATTCTCAATATTTTCTGCCATTGCCAAAGCTGCCAGCCAGATAGCATCATAAATTAAAAAATTATTAGCTCTTGGTGTATATCCTAATTGATTTGTTATGGTGCTTTTAATAGATTGAAATATGTCACTTTCTCTCTCTGAAATAGCAGGACAATAAAGATTGACTTTTTCTGCAATTGCAGCGATTTTGCTGTCATTTACAAGAAAATCATTAGTGATCAATCCATCACTTCCATACCAGTTAATACCTAAAAGGATTTTATTTTTATCTGCTATATTTAAAATATTGGATATTTCATTGAAAGATAGCACAACCAAAGCAATTTCATCTTTGGAATTCTGTTCAGTTAGAGCCTCGCATTTTTGCTCCATTAACAGGATCGGATCATTCAAACAATGGGGCAAAAACCGTACTTCATAATTAAAGGAGAAAACATCAATACCAAATTCTGACAGATTTTCATTTAATTTATTGGTTAATTCTGTTCCCCAAATATCGTTTCTATGAAAAATTATAACTTTTTTAATACCATCATCATTGATTTTTTCAGATATTTTTATGGCATTTACAATATCATTAGGAATAATTCGATAAAGGTTATCATTGTTTGACAAAAGAGGTACTGTACTGGTTGAATGAATCATCAAGCCATCAAAAGATTTAATTGAGTATTCCGCTTCCAGTAAATTCTGGCTAATACCAGCGGAAGCCACATATTGCAGGTTATTTCTTTCAAAACTTTCTAAAGCGTTCATTATACCGATAGGAGAATTTTCTGTATCTTTAATATTTGTTTCAAAAGTTATATTAGCCAAGTTGTCCTTAAAATATTCATTGATATCATCTTGAGCCAATTTGATTAAGGCTTGATGCGCGGTGATATCCAGTGGACTGTCCCCGGTAATTGGCAATGTGACACCAATTCTTTTTGTACTATTTTTTGATTGTGTTGAGTTACCAGTATCACAGGAAACAAATAAACCAATAAAAATGAACAATAAAATAATAATGTAACTATATTTTTTCATAATATTCCTCAATTATTCATACCAGGAAACGACCCTTTGAGAATAGTACATTTAATAGACGACAGCTTGTTGTTATATTTATTAGAATACATTTTCCCAAAACAGTAAGTTCCAACAAAATAGTTTGCTCCTGCCAGTGTACAATTATAATTCATGTAACTATCATATTTATATCCCAATGTTGCAGAAAATTGTTTTGAAGGAGAATAATATATTAAAGATGATTCATATTCTTCCCCTTGATGAACCAAATAGCCTTCGTAACCATAGTAATCAGTGTTATAAAAATTTGAAGA
>CAZCHS010000054.1:0-15633 GCA_964498725.1 uncultured bacterium
ATTTTCAGTAACTTGAACACTGAAATGACCCAGTAGATTTTTAATATTGAAGATTCTTTCTTGATCTGCATATTTTTTAACTGCAAAGGTATGACGAAGGCATTACACCAACTTTTAATTATCCCTGATAAGACATTTAACTTTTCCGGAAATTTTTTTATATTTCCATTATCTGACAAAATTAAAAAATGAGGTGAAATGTGCAATCTGTCGGTACTAAAATGAATCAGAAAAATCGCCAAAAACTAAAAAATTATTTAGAGGTAAATCAGGAGAAAAATGGCGGCATGAATTTATATAAACTGCACGGGTTTTTTACCTGCCTGGCTATTGGCCCGGAAACAATCATGCCCTCTGACTGGCTTCCACTTGTTTTGGGGGGCGGTCCGGAAACAGAACTGGAAAATGAGGAGTTCCTGAATTTAATTATGACCTATTATAACAGTATCTGCCATTGTTTCGCGGAAAACACCAAAGAATATAAAATTCCTTTGGACAGGGAAAAGAGTGACAAAAATAAAACCATGTTAACCAATTGGGCTGTGGGCTTTTATCAGGGTATGCATTATGACCTGGATTTTTGGGAGGATTTTCTGGTAACTAATGAATATAAATACTTCTATTTATTGGTTGGCAACCAGATTCCGGAAATTGCGGCGAAATTGGAGTTTGATCTTAATCGTTTTAATAAAGATATAGACGCATATAAAGAAGATATTGAAACAATATTGATAAATATTTATACAGAGATACTGGAATTTAGAAAAGAGTGTGCCGCGGTAACCGAACAGATAATCAAAGAACCCAAGGTAGGCCGCAATGATCCCTGCCCCTGCGGTTCCGGTAAAAAGTTCAAAAAATGTTGTATGAATTAACCTGAATCATTCATGAATTTTCAAGTTTTTCAAGCCAAGCGAATAAAATTAATAGGTTATAAAACAAACAGGAAGAAAAAATTTTTGAAAATTCATGGAACATCCGACTCCTGGCGGAGGAAACGTATCGGCACGAAATGGGCATTGTTCATAATTTATATGAAGGATGCAGTTATTCCATTTTCGTTCATTTTTTCACTCAAATTGCTGTTTTTTAAAGTGAAAGATGTTTCACTCGTTCCCAAATTGAATTTGGGAACGCCATTGCCCGGAGCTTCGAACAAAGATGTTACTATTACCTCAGATTTTACGCCGTCATCTGACCTTACACCAAAATCATCAGCCTCGCTGTGCAATATCAATTAATATCTCCATCATAAACGCCGGTAGTCCGGTTTGATAAAATAACTTGACCAGGAAAAAACTAATCGCTGATGTTAGAATTCCGCCAATCAATCCGATTTTCCATCTTAATGAATCGGAATGAAGGGGTTTCTTTCCGGGTTTCCTAAAAAAGCGTTTAATGACCGTATTGAGTATTTTAATAGCGGCGATATATAAAATGAGCAGCATTATTTTTATATAAAGTGAATACTCATCAAAACTACGAACATATTCCTGCATATCCGGATTGGAAAAATTGGCTATTTTATCGATAAAGAAATAAATAATTATCATAAATATCGGTATACCAATAATTAATGCGAGATTCATTGCTTTGATATAAGTTTTAAAATAATAGCTTTTTATATCACCGATTGTTTGTTCCATTTCCTTAATGACTTCTTTATCATCACATAACTGGATTGACTTTTCCAGGTATTTTACAGCTGTGCCATATTGCTTTTTGTTAAAATATTTTTGCGCCTCCTGGGAATAGGCATAACTTTTTTCACGGAAAGGGCTGGTTTTGGTGTAGACAAATTCCCTGTTTTTTCCCCATACCAGGGCATAGTATTTTTTCCCTTCATAGGAATATTCCACTTCAAATACATCATACTGTAGCAGGGTAAAATTTTGTGCTCTAATATAAGTTGTACTGTCTAATTCTCCTTCCGGACATTCAGCATTAACAGTATCAAGGAGATTTTTCAAATCTTCCCGAAAGTCTTTTTTTGTCAGTTCCGTTTCATCGAATTCGATAGCATTAAAATCAGCAGGCAGTTTTTTATCACTTACTGAATGAATAACAAACCCGGTGGTTTTATTGTGGTCAAAATCAAAATCAGGATAATGGTCCAGCAAATTTGGATAATGATAATACCATGCTCGTGTTAAAGGGATATATTTTTGTTCTATCTTAATATACTTTACAATTTTTCCTTTTCCATTACAATGTTTACAAATGACTGTGCCTTCGCCATGACACTTCTCACATTGGACGATTCCGGATCCGTTACAGGTTTTGCAGGTGACTTTGCCTTTTCCAATGCACGTAGAGCAACTTATTTTACCGCTGCCGCTACAGGAAGTACAGCGTTGAGTGTTGTCAATTTTTCCGCGTCCACCACATTTTGAACATGTTGTCCATCCCTTGCTGGTATCGCTGTAACCGGATACGGTCACATGACCTGAGCCGCCGCATCGGGAACAGGAGGTGGTACTGCCGATATTTCCCCGGCCATTACAGGATGTACACCTATTTGATCCGCTTCCATGACAGCTAGAACATTTTACCTCTCCATCTCCTTTGCAATCGTAACAGTTGTGCTTTCCCTTTCCATGGCAAACGTGACAGGAAACGCGGCCATCTCCGTCGCAAGTGTCACAGGTATCAATATAATCAGAGCCGCTAACATAAATACTATAATTTAGAGAATTCCAGTCTTCGGGTATGGATTTCATATTATAGTCCCAGCGATTGATTTCTGACAACTTAAATATTGTCCGTTTACTTGTTGGTTGTGTTTGACTATTTAAATGAGCAGTTGTGAAATATTTCTTCCGATGTTCATACATGGTATCAAACTGAACAACGTGGGTGGGTATTTGCACCACCGATTCAATTTTTATTGTTTTGCCAAAGTCTGAATATTGGTCACCATATTTTTTCGCCCAATTTCCTAAATTCTCTTTGAAACTGTTCATGAATTCTTTGTGATTGTTCCAGGGCAACTCAGCGATATAAGACATTTTGTTCATATCCACTCCTATAATATTTTTTGAACGACACTTAGTCTGTATTATTCATAAAAATATGAATAATGCCCGCTTCGCGCCGATACGTTTCCTTCGGAAACTATCGGGATTAACCTGAATATCATTCTATGAATTTTCCAATTCATCTTTTTATTGATTTTTCGTAATCTGTTAATTTTATTCGCTTCCTTTAAAAAATTGAAAATTCATGAATAATTCAGGTTAAATATTTGCAAATTTTTTTGATCAATAGGATAATTTATCCAATCTTTCAATAACTAAATATATTTTCGGCATATTTTTTAAATTATTTATTAATAATCTATCATTCTTTAATGACGAATTCATGGTGTCTGATTTGGTTGTCTAATTAATCCTGGTATTTATAAGTTGTTATTTCTGGCCGGGCTTCAGCCGGCATAAACACAGCACTACCACTTACTTTACCCTCTACTGGTAAGGATCCGTATTACAGGCTTCCGGTAGATGGAATATGATATGGGGATAATGAATTGGGGTAATTTGGAAAAAGATGGCACTATTGCCTCAGATCATGCTCTGTCATCTGACCAAAATCATCTTCCTGGATTGTGTATAATCATCGGTAGAAATGTTCAGGAAATAAACCCCTGACGGAACAGAAATGCCATTATTATCTATCCCACTCCATTGCAACTGATAGAACCCGGATGTTTGGTTCTCACGCACCAGGGTTTTAATGAGATTGCCTTTGAGGTCATAGATGACCATCTCCACATTACAGGCTTCCGGCAGATCGTATTTGATATGGGTAACAGGATTGAAGGGATTGGGATAATTTGGATAAAGATGGTACTCTTTTATGAAGGAACTTTGTAACAGGGTTGATGATACAGGGCCGTATATCTCTGTTTTTCCATTATAAGCGATCTCTTCAAGTTTATACCAGTAGCGAACCCCTTCTGTGATGGTTTTGTCAATGAATTTATATTGGCGGCGGGTGGAAGAATTTCCCGCCCCCTGAATGATCTCCTGGTTGATTTTTTCGTAATGTCCGGATTCCTTGTCGCTTCTGTAGATATTAAATCCCATTGTATTGGTTTCACTTTCAGTCACCCATATAATATTATTATTTTCTCCGTTAGCAATGACTTTGAAAGATGAGAGTTGCACAGGCAGGGAAATATCTGTTGCCGGTTGGTATTCATAAGCGCCAATATCAATGGTACCGGTTTCTCCGGAAGAACCATTAACTTTTCGCGGGGAGCCGGTGCCGCGGATATCGTAATCCTGAGAATTATAGTCATTCTTTCCGGCATCTATGCAAGGTGAAATACCGGTCAGACAGTAAGGATGCACCGGATCAAGGGCAGAGTCGGCAAATTGCGGATTTAGAAAAATATTGGTTGTGTCCTGAGCTAGATAATTAGCTATAACGGCATTGTTGGTATTAGATCCGGGATTAGATGTATCGATACAGGTATGGTCCATTTCATCAAGTACAGCCTGAATGTCGCCGGCGTTTTCAATGGCCAACTGATACATACCGCTGTAGCCATCGCTATTTTCATTGCCCCAGATAATACAATTATTCATATCTACCGTGGCTTTTGTGTCCAGTAATAATCCTGGTCCCCAACTATCACACGAATTATTTACAATGGTGACATTATTTAAAATGGCATGAGCAGTATTAAATCCAGCAACACCGGACCCCATATGATCATCGTGGTTGCTGGCAATAAGAACATTGATTAATTCGGGCTCAGTGCCTGCTCCGTCTATCAAAATTCCGGAACCACCTTGTGCAGAATAATTATTGGATATTTCTGTATTAATAATGATAGGTGTTGAACCATCGGAAACATATATACCTCCGCCACTCCAGGCCCGGCATTGGGTGACGGTTACGTGATTAAGTGAGGTAGTGGAGTTATTTCTGATCCATATACCGGCCCCGCCGCCATATTTAATTCTACCTTTTGTAATGGAAACATTGGTCAGAGTGGAGGAAGAATTATCTTCACAAATACCACCGCCGCCGTCTTCGGAATAAACTGATTCGATTTCAATGTTGCTGAGTATGGCGGAACTGTTCAGATTATAAATACCACCGCCGGCAGTGCCGTTTGTATGGTTTTTTATTGATGTATTCGTCACTTCGGGGGATGCACCAAGATTATACACGGCTCTGCAGTGGTTTTTGGAAAATTCAATATTGTCAAATTTTGGAGCTGAACCGGGACCATTATAGACAATTGCTCCTTCGCCGTGGATTTCATACGAATTGGAATTATTGGCTGTTATCAAAAGATTTTGGAATGTTGGAGATGCATCATCATTCAGAATGGCGCTGCCGGCCCTTACTTCTGTAGCATCTAATTCGTATGTATTACCGCCGGTAATTGTAAATCCGTCTAAAACAGCCGTCCTGTCAAGATTAAGTGATGCCGGATGGTTAAAGACATGAAAACAATTTTCTGAATTATTGTCGATATTAACAATCCATTCATCAGTTATATACAGGCTATCATCCTGGTTTAAATCCCCACTGAGAATAGTTTCATTGACTGAAAAATCACGATTGTCCAAATCAAATTCATCGGGATTTTCATTGCCGGAAAATCCACCATAAATCGCCAGATTGTTTTTCATCTGAAATGTCCTGTGCCGGTCAGTGGTGCCGCCTAGGGTTTTGGTGGGAAAATAGATGCCGGCTGCCACCCAAATCTGGTCACCGGCGAGAGCCGCATCAATAGCCGGCTGTAATGTTTTGTAGGCATTTGTCCAACTGCTGCCGTCAGCTGTGCCGGTTGCTGAAGAATTAACATAAATTGTGGAGGGAATAAGAACTGCGAAAAAAACGAGAAGGACAGAAAAAATTTTAAAGACTTTCATCTATTTGTTCTCCAATTTTGACGGACTTAAAAGTTTAGCTATGAGATTGAAATTCCTTAATTAATAAATATTAAACCAGCATTAAAAATCCGTCAGTGCTGACCTGTATCACTATTTATAGAATTTAGATAAAAGTAGTGCTTTAAATCAATCAGGGAAAACCCTTATTTTTGGAAGGAATTATTGGATTTGCAGAATTTTATTTTTGACTGCCCAAACAACTAATTGCGGGGCGTTGCGAACACGGGTCTTCTTAAAAATGGAGGCCCGGTGGGTTTCTATGGTTTTGATACTGATATTGAGATGATCAGCTATTTCTTTGGTGGAGAGTCCCCGGCAGATATGGAAAACAATTTGTGTTTCCCGGGGAGAAAGTAAGTTGGTTTCTTCCGCCTTCACCGAGAAACGGGATAGAATTTCTGAAGAAAAGTAATTGCCACCCTGGTGGACTCTTGAGATTGCTGTTTTCAGTTCTGATTTGTCAGCGCTTTTCAACATAAACCCGGCAGCACCGGCAGCCAGTATTTGTTGATAATGATACCTGTCAGATAAAACGGTCAAGGCGATGATCCGTAATTCAGGATTGATTTTCAGGGCTTGCCCTGTTGCCTGTATCCCGTCCAACTGCGGCATTCTGATGTCCATTAAAACGGTCTCTTTACCGGTGCCCTGTTCAAGGTGATCAATGAATGTCTGTCCGTTGGAATAAATGGCGGCCACCTCAAAACCGTCGATACTTCTCAACACAAGGGCGAGACCTTCCCTGAACAATTCATGGTCATCAACAATGGTGATCTTTATGCTGCTCATGTTTCTTCGTCCTCTTTTTGATTGTTCACTACTGGAATTTTAATCCTGATGGCAATACCTGACTGTTCTTTTTTCTGGAAAGCAAGGGTGCCATTCAACCCATTAATGCGGGTTTGAATATTTTGCAGGCCCATGCCCCGGCCGGCTACGTCGCCGGGATCAAATCCAATACCGTCATCTTTATATTGGATTGTCAACCACTTATTGTCAAATTTGGTCTGAAGGGTTATCGATTTCGCGCAGGCGTGTTTTTGGGTATTGTTGATGAGTTCTGTCAAAATCCGGTAGAGGGATAATTCAATGGACGCAGCGAATCTTGGCAATTCATCTCCCCGGTAATCTACTGTGATACCGGACAGGTAAACGGTATTGTTGATCAGTTCATCAATTGCACCTTTCAGGCCAAACTTGTTTAATACCATCGGACTGGTATTGTGCGCGATATGGGTCACCTCCCGGATTGCATTTTTGAGAATGGCATCCAGTTTTTCCGCGATGGTATATTTTTCTTCCGAATGCCGGGCGTCCCGGTAGGCCTGGAAGTAGTGTTTTGCCCCGGAAAGGGCCGGAGCCAGTCCGTCATGCAGGTCTTCGGCAATTCGTTGCCTTTCCTTTTCCTGGATGGTAATGACGGAATTGAGGTAGCGTGCATTAAGGTTTCTTTTTGCTTCGGCTTCTGCTTGCATATTCCGGATAAAATTGGAGATGATATAATAGGCGAGATACCCGATCAGGAGAAAATGAATAATATTGATGCTCACCTGGCCGGGGCCATATTCAAGATATCCCTGCTGCACCGGGAACGAGGGAAGTTGCATTACAATCGAGATACCGGTGGCCATCGTCAGCAGAAGTGTAATCAGATAGATACCAAATGCTATCCTATCATTAAAAACCAGCAGGGTAAAAATAATAGCCAGTACAAACCAGAGCCCACTGATATTGAGCAATCCGAAACACAGTGCATAAAATCCCCGTAGAAGCACAAAAGCAATGAGCAATCCGGTTTTGGTGCGGATATTGAATTTTGTCCGAAAGAGGAAGAGCAGTAATATGGATATTCCCAGCACGAGATTAACATTCCGGAATATATGTAGCGGATGATCGGACAGTAAAAGGAATGTCGTGATATTAATAGGAACAGCCACTATTAAAATGATTAAAATGCTGCGGTTTAGTATTTTATCTATGATTTGGTTCATAGCCATGAATGTCCGATAACTGTTCAGTTAAAAAAAGTTCTGCGCTATGCCGGCGTAATTTACACCCCATTATTGATTCCGGCAAAAATTATTATGAATCTGAAACAACTGATTTTATCACACTTTAATAAAATTAATGTCCAATCACAAACAGAATTTTTTCTATTCAGTTAATAGTGGCGAATCATCGATGTTGGATTTTGCATTAACATGGATAATACACTCCCTATTTATTTTTTTCGACCATAACAATTCTCATTTATTCCTGACTATCAATATCGGGAAGTTTTTAACCTGAATTATTTATGGGAAAAACCGATTGCCTATTATGAAACCGGTTGACGGCGAATGATATTCATACCGGGAGGCTTATTCATTATTTCTTGAATTTCAAGAAAAGATTCCGTATTTTCCCTCAGATGAAATATTCATTATCTATGAGAAATTTAATAAAAATATTAACCCTGGTTATTTTGACGACTCTTTTATTGGCCCAGAGTGATCTCAACAATAAGATACAGGATCAGTCCAAGGCGCTTGAGCAGATTCGCGGGGAAATCGCGAACTTTAAAAAAGACCTTGAAAAGAATAAGCACAAAGAACAAACCCTGCTTGGGGAACTCAATAAGACTGAAAAACAAATGGCGCTCAATGAAAAATTGATGAACCAGTTATCCCATGAAATTAAGCAAAAGCGTAATCAGATTCGCGAGCATGAGCAAACCATTCGGGACAATTCGGAAAAGATCGCGGACCTGAAGCGCCAAATCGCCCGCCAATTCGTCTATCTCTACAAAAAAGGCCAATACTCAGACCTGGAATTATTGCTCACGGCACAAAATATAAACCAGGCTTTTTACCGGTATAAGTACCTGCGCATTATCAATGACATTCACAAAACCAACAAAGAAAAGATCAAACAGAAAATCCGTACCACCGAACTTCTGAAAGCCCAGGTGCAAAAGGACATCAAAGATCGCCAGCTGATGATCGCTGAGAAAAACAGTGTGTCGAAACAATTAAAGCAGCAAAAGACTGTACGTTCCCGACAGTTGGAAAAAGCCAAGCAAAATCAAAAATATTATGCTCAGAAAATAAAAGAAAAAGAACAGGCTGCCCGGGAAGTGGCCAATATTCTGGTGGAACTGGAAAAAGAAAAAGAGAAGCGTGCCATTGAAATCGCCCGTGAACGCTCCCGGCGCGGTGAAAAGGATAATATTCCTTTTGGAGAAAAACAGGGAAAACTTTTCTGGCCGGTAGAAGGGGAACTTGTCGGCCGCTTTGGCCAGCATCGCCACCCGAAACTAAAAACCATTACAGAAAATTCCGGCATTGATATCAAGGCCCGTAAAGGTGTGCCGGTAATCGCTGTAGCCGATGGTGTTGTGACCACCATTACTTACATTCGCGGGTACGGCCGGACCATCATTATTGATCATGGTGACAATTATTACTCGGTTTACACGCACGTGGACAATGTCAATGTTCGCCAGGATCAATATGTAGCCAAGCATGCCAAAATCGCTGAGATCGGCGATTCCGATTCTTTTGACGGCGCCCTGCTCCATTTTGAAATATGGAACAACAACAAAAAACTTAACCCGGAAGATTGGTTGCAGAAACAGGTATGAGGTTATTTAAATTAATTGATCAGAATAAAAATCTGGCGTTTTTACAGCAAGCCATTGAGAATCAGAAAATTGCCAATGGCTATTTGTTTTACGGGCCGGAAGGCAGCGGCAGTGAAGGCTTTGCCCTGGAATTTGCCGCGATGCTCAATTGTCAATCATCTGAAGAACGGCCATGCGGTGTCTGTGGTTCCTGCCGGAAAATGCATAAACTGGAGCATGGCAACCTGACTTTGGTCTACCCCATACCGGCGGTGGGTAGTGTCAAGGAGGAAGACCCGGTGTCAAAGTTGTCGGCCTCACAAATTGAAGAATTACAACAACAGATTGCCCGCAAAGCAAAAAACCCCTATCATAAAATTCGCCTGGAAAAGGCCAACAACATTCCCATTTCAAAAATTCGCTATATCAAACGAAATATTTATCTTTCAGCCCCGGAAGAAGGCTGGAAAATCGTCATTGTTTTTGACGCGGACCTGATGAATAAGGAATCGGCAAACGCTTTCCTGAAAATTCTCGAAGAACCGCCGAAAAAAACCACCATCATCATGACAACATCCCGGATCGGCCGCATCCTGCCTACAATTAAATCGCGTTGTAAGCCACTTTATTTCAGCAAACTCTCCAATGATGAGGTGCGAACTTTTTTAGCAGGATCAGATTATTCCGGAGAGGAGGTCCAATTGATGGTCAATCTTGCCGACGGGAATATGACCAGTTTGCTGAACCTGATGGATCAGGATATTAAAAAGATCAAAAATATGACTCTGGAAATCATCCGCACCATTGCCGGCTGGAACATTCGCAAGATTTATGATAAAGTACCTCAACTGGCCCAAAACAACAAAACCGAACCGGATATGTTTCGCCAGGTTTTAACCTCAATGAATTTCTGGTTCCGGGACGCGGAAATGGTTCGTCAGGGATTGGCTGAACAGGAATTGATCCATGTTGACCAGCGGGAAACGCTGAATAAATTCGTCGCTAACTATCCTGATTTTGATGCTTTTGGTATCAACCGGGTAATTGATAATTGTATTGATTTGATATCCCGCAATGTCTATATTAACCTCGCTTTAACGGACATGTTTTTTAAGATAAAGAAACTAATAGGTAGAAAAAAATAAAATGATAGAAACCAAATATAATAGAAAAGTAAAAATAGAATTTGACAATGCCACAGTCATTTATGCCGCAAATCCTCTGGAATTGCCCATACAGGATAATGATAGGGTAATTGTCAAAATCGACAGTGGCCATGAAATCGGCCGGGCTGCGATTAATCCGGCAAAATATTTTGAAGAACTCGATAATAAATTGCCCAAGATTTTACGCAAAGCCACAACTGAAGACCTTAACCAGCTGAAACTCAATCAGCGCAAGGAAAAGGAAGCCCTGCTTTTTTGTAATCGCAAAGTGGCTAAATTGAAACTGGACATGAAACTGGTGGATACTTTCTATCAGTTTGACCGCAAGAAACTGATGTTCTTTTTTACGGCGGATAATCGAATCGATTTTCGGGAGCTGGTGAAAATCCTGGCCTCAGAATTCAAAACCCGTATTGAAATGCGCCAGATCAATTCCCGTGAAGAAATACGCCTGGTGGATGGTATCGGCTCCTGCGGCCGCACCCTTTGCTGCGCCAATCACCTGGAGAAATTCTCTCCGGTGACCACTCAGATCGTCAAAGAACAAAACCTGCCCATGAATCCCAACAAGATATCCGGGTGTTGCGGCAAACTGAAATGCTGTTTTCTTTATGAATATGACAAATACCGTCAGATTCTGGATGAATTTCCCCCCTATGGTTCAGTTATGAGTTATAAAAAAGAAAAATACTTCCTGGATAAGATCGATATTTTTAAATCTTTTGTTACTTTGCGAATGATGAAAGACGACAGTATGGAAGATATTGATTTTGTAGAATACAAAGCTAAAGTAAAGTTAATCAGTCAACCTACAAAAAATGAGAATGACCATGAGTACGACGGATAATTTTTATGTCACCACACCGATTTACTATGTCAATGATAAACCTCATATCGGACATGCTTATACCACAATTTTAGCCGATGTGATCACCCGCTATCAACGGGAATTCGGTAAAAATACTTTTTTTCTCACCGGAACCGATGAACACGGGCAAAAAGTACAGCAATCAGCCGATGACCGCGGTATCTCCCCACAGAAACATTGCGATGAAATGGTGGTGCATTTCAAGGATGCCTGGGAAAAATTACACATCAATTACGATCATTTTATCCGGACAACCGATGATTATCACAAAAATACGGTTCAGGAAGTTTTGCAGGATTTATGGGACAAAGGTGAAATCTATGAAAATGAATACGGCGGTTATTATTGCGTCGGCTGTGAGCGCTTTTACACGGAAAAAGAACTGGAAGATGGAAAGTGCCCGCAGCATCAGAAAGAACCCGATTATATCAAGGAAAAAAATTATTTCTTCAAGATGAGTAATTACCGGGATTGGCTGATTAATTATATCAATGAAAATCCTGATTTTATTCGTCCTGAACATCGAAAAAATGAAGTGCTGGGTTTTTTAAAGCAGCCGCTGGGGGATCTCTGTATTTCCCGCCCTAAGTCCCGTCTGAATTGGGGGATCGAGTTGCCTTTTGATTCCGATTATGTCACCTATGTCTGGTTTGACGCGCTGCTCAATTATGTCACCGGTGTGAAATATCGCCGGGATGACGTGGAATTCAACAAATGGTGGCCGGCGGATTATCATTTGATCGGCAAAGATATTGTCACCACTCATTGCGTTTACTGGCCCACGATGATGAAAGCGGCGGGAATTCCCATGCCGAAAACCATCTTCGCTCACGGTTGGTGGTTGATGGACAAAGCCAAAATGTCTAAAAGCCTGAAAAATATTGTCAGCCCCCTGGACCTGATCGATTCCTATGGCGTCGATTCCGTGCGCTATTACCTCATTCGCGATATGATGCTGGGAAATGATGCCAATTTTACTACAGAACTATTTATCAATCGGTACAATTCGGAACTGGCTAATGATTTTGGCAACCTCGCTAATCGGATCGCCACCCTGATTAACAAAAATTATGGTGCAAAAATTCCTGAGTTTACCAATCCCGGTGATGAAGAAAAGAATATTGTAGAACAGGGTAAAAAACTTGCAGAAGTTGTACGAGACCATGTGGATAATCTGGAACTGAATAAAGCCACTGATGCGGTGATCAATTTTGTCCGCACAATTAACAAGTACATGGAGATCCGCGCCCCCTGGAAACTGGTGAAAGAAGATAAGGCTACTGCCGGAACAGTACTCTACACCTCTGCCGAAGGGTTGCGCTTAGCTGCCAACCTGCTTCATCCGCTCATGCCGGAAAAAATGAATGTGCTGATAAAGGTTTTACCAACTGATTCTGACAGTAACGAAGATAAATATGACTGGGGCCGACTCAAATCAGGGGCGGTGCTGGAGGAATTTCCAACGCTCTTTCCACGCATTAATGTAAAAAAGCAAAAACAGCAGCAAAAACCGAAACAACAGCCGAAAAAAGAAGACCTGGTGGATTTTGAAGATTTTATGAAACTCAAATTTAAAACCGCCAAAGTCCTGACTGCCGAAAAAATTGAAAATGCTGATAAATTGTTGAAAATCACAGTTGATGCCGGCTCCGAAGAGAGGCAGTTAGTCGCGGGAATCGCCAAACATTACGAACCCGATGAACTGATCGGCAAGGAAGTGATTATCGTGGCCAACCTGAAGCCGGCAAAAATTCGCGGTGTCAAGAGTGAAGGCATGATCCTGGCTGCTTCCCATAAAAAGAACCTTGCCGTCCTGACACCTGACCGTGAGATGAAGCCGGGAGCAAAGGTTAGTTGAATTTTTTTTATGACCACGAAATATGCGAAAAAAACGAAAACTGATGAGACAGATTTTTCGATTGATTTTTAAAATATGAAACAATAAGTCCGAAGGACTTAAATAAAAATAACTATGGGTGCAAACCCATAGATACCAAAACAAATGAGATTAACTACGAAGTAGTTTAACAATAAAGTAAGCCAATTATGCAATTCATCGACACACACGCTCACTTAAATTACAATCCGCTGCTGAAAAATCATGAAGCAGTGATTGAAGAAGCTTTGAAAAGCAATGTCATCAAAATAATCGTTGTCGGCACAGATATTCAAAATTCCTACGCCGCTGTCAAACTGGCTGAGAAATTTGATAATGTCTACGCTGCCGCCGGCTACCACCCCCATGATATTGAAAATGCTAAAGAAGGATGGCAAAAAGAACTGGAGCGATTGCTCAGGCATGAAAAAACTGTCGCACTGGGCGAGATCGGTCTGGATTATTACCGGAATTACTCACCTCACGATCTGCAGAAAAAATTCTTTCCGGCGCAGATTGAAATGGCCCGGTCCATGAACCTGCCAATGATCATTCATAATCGCGCGGCTGATGATGATACGCTGGATATTTTGCAAAAAACAGGATATACAAAAGGCGTCATGCATTGTTTTGGCAGTGATGCTGATTATGCGAAAAAAATGACAGACCTGGGGCTGATGATTTCCTTCACAGGCAACATTACCTACAAAAATAATAAAAAAGGACAGCAAGCGGTACAGGCTACGCCAATTGAGAAATTGATGCTGGAAACCGATTGTCCCTTCCTGTCACCGGAACCCCGCCGTGGCACAACCAATCAGCCGGCCAATATTCCTTTTATCGCCGACAAGGTGGCAGCACTAAAAAGCCTGTCCATCGAAGAAGTAGCTGAGATCACTACTGAGAATGCTAACCGCTTTTTTAAACTTCAACAATGAAACCTTACGCCAAAAAACGCCTCGGACAAAATTTTCTCATTGATCCCAATATTTTAAGAAAAATTACTGCTGCCATCGATCCGCACCCGAATGAGGAAATTATTGAAATAGGGCCGGGGAGAGGCGCTTTGACAGAGCATCTGCTGGAAGCCGGCGCTATTGTCCATGCCATTGAACTGGACGATGATCTGATGGAAGATCTGCAAAATAAATTTTCCGGGTATGATAATTTTCACCTTTACCCTGCCGATGCGTTGACGTTTGATTTCAGTAAGATTTTTCAGCCCGGGAAAAAGGTCAAATATACCGGCAATGTGCCCTATAATATCACCAGTCCTTTATTGGAAATCGCTTATCAAAATTCTGACTATATTAAAGGGGTTTATTTTCTGGTCCAGAAGGAATTTGCCCGGCGGATCACTGCTTCGCCCGGGAATAAAGATTACGGGATTCTATCGGTGCTCAGCCAGTATTTTGGCCGGCCAAAAATCCATTTTGATGTGTCGCCCAAGGTATTCCGGCCCATTCCCAAAGTGACATCAACATTTTTTTCAATTGCTTTTGATAATGATCGAGCTGATTATTTGGTTTTTACCAAACTCCAGCAAGTGGTAAAAATGGCTTTTAATAAACGCCGGAAAACCCTGCGGAATTCTTTGAAAAACATCCTGCCGGAAATCATGATGATTGCCCGGTTGATCTCGGCAAACGGCCGGAAGTTTTAACCTTAAATGAGTTCATTCAACTGACCGCATACCTTGAAAAAAACAGTAATTTTTCCTTGTGAATAATAATAAATCAGTATAAATTTAGCCCGCTTTTTAGAGAAAGAACCAGATCGCCGGGCCCCTAGCTCAACGGTTAGAGCGCCGGACTCATAATCCGTCGGTTCGGGGTTCAAATCCCCGGGGGCCCACAATCAAATACTTCATTTACATATTACAATCTCAACAAGAAGACTGGCATTATATTGGAATGTCATCGGATCCCTTGCGTCGTTTACAGGAACACAATTCGGGAAAAGTCCGTAGCACAAAAGCACGGCGTCCCTATAAAATAATCTTGACAGAAGAATTTTCAGATCGAGTCAGTGCCCGACGACGTGAAAAATACTATAAAACCGGATTTGGACGCAAGGTTTGGAAAAAAAAGATTGACTCATAATCCGTCGGTTCGGGGTTCCCAGCCTGCTCCCGACCAGCGGGAGGGCTGGCAGGAAATCCCCGGGGGCCCACAATCAAATACTTCATTTACATATTACAATCTCAACAA
>CAZCHS010000054.1:15733-20672 GCA_964498725.1 uncultured bacterium
GGCGTTCTTATCATGTAGATAATTCAGTATTGCCCGGATACTTCTCAACCGGATATTGATTGTTGTTGGATTGTAATTGATCAATACAGGAAAGTTTTTAGCCCTTTTTGCGTCTTTTCTACTGATTCCTAAATTACTTTTGGGAAGGAGTGGTAAAAAGTTATTGCATCCGTAATGCCGGTTGATTATCTTGAATGTGTAAAATATAATAAAAGAAAGTCGAGAATTACTCATGAAGAAAATATTCTTTTGTCTCTTAATTCCTATTTTTGTACTTGCTGCCGATAGAATAACTGGAAAGAATTTCGCGACTCGCTCGGAGGTGATTGCTCAGCAGGGAATGGCCTGCACCAGTCAGCCGCTGGCCACCCAAATCGCGCTGGACATCCTCAAAGAGGGCGGAAATGCCATTGATGCCGCCATTGCTGCCAACGCGGCGCTTGGATTGATGGAACCTACTGGTAATGGTATCGGCGGTGATCTGTTCGCTATTGTCTGGGATGCGAAAAAGCAAAAACTTCACGGCCTCAATGCCAGTGGACGCTCACCAAAATCCCTGACCCTGGAATATTTTCTGGAAAATGGCTATGAATCGATACCGCCCTATGGCCCTTTGCCGGTTTCTGTTCCGGGATGTGTGGACGGTTGGTTTGAATTACATAATAAATTTGGTTCCAAATCCATGGAAGATATCCTGGCGCCGGCCATTGACTATGCAAGAAAGGGCTTTCCTGTCAGCGAACTGATCGCCTATTACTGGGGGCTTAGCGCCCGGCGCTTGAAAAAATATGAGGGTTATGCCGAAATATTTATGCCCGGTGGAGACGCCCCGGTAAAAGGAGAAATCTTCAAAAATCCTTACCTGGCAAATACACTGGAAACAATTGCTAAAAAGGGACGGGATGAATTTTATAAAGGCGAAATCGCCAAAACAATTGCCCGGTATATGAAAGAGCAAGGCGGTTTTTTGTCCTATGAAGACCTGGCCTCTCACAAGTCGGAATGGATTGAACCGGTTTCCTGTAATTATCGTGGCTATGATGTCTGGGAATTACCGCCCAGCGGACAGGGAATTGCAGCGCTGCAAATTTTAACGATCCTGGAAAATTTCGATATAAAATCCATGGGATTTGGCTCTCCCGCGCATATTCATGCTTTTGTGGAAGCCAAAAAACTGGCCTTTGAAGACCGGGCGAAATATTATGCGGATATGGATTTTGCAGATGTACCGGTGGATCATTTGATCTCAGAAAACTACGGCAAAAAGCAGTTTAAAAAGATCAATCCCCAAAAAGCCGCCCGCAGAATTGCCGAACCCAAACTCAAAGACGGGGATACCATTTACCTGACAGTGGCTGATAAAGATGGCAATATGATTTCCTTAATCCAGAGTAATTACCGGGGAATGGGCTCCGGAATGACACCGGGTAAGCTGGGATTTATTTTGCAGGACCGCGGTGAATTATTTACACTGGAAAAAGGCCATAATAATGTTTACGAACCGAACAAGCGTCCTTTTCACACCATTATTCCCGCTTTCATTACAAAAGACAGCAAACCCTACATGAGTTTCGGTGTCATGGGCGGATCCATGCAGCCCCAGGGCCATGCGCAAATTATTATGAATATTATTGATTTTGGCATGAACCTGCAGGAAGCCGGCGACGCGCCCCGAATCCGTCACGGCGGTTCATCACAACCCACAGGATCAATAATGACCGATGGCGGAATTGTCTATCTTGAATCGGGATTTGATTATGATGTCATCAAACAGTTGATGAAATATGGCCACAAAATCCAATACACTTCCGGCGGATTTGGCGGCTACCAGGCAATTAAATGTGACAGCGAAAACAAGGTTTATTACGGCGCTTCGGAATCCCGCAAAGACGGACAGGCGGCCGGCTATTAAAAGGAATTGGGTTCATATTTTCGATCCGTGCAATCCTGTAAATTTGAGAGCAAAAAAATCTTTATAAGGAATTCAGTAATGGAACTATGTTTCCGGGGTACAAGGGGATCAATTCCAAAACCGATCACCGAAAAAACCATTGGTGAAAAAGTGAATAAAGCCATTCAACTGGTGAGAAATAATCAGGCCTATGACCCGGAGCAATTGCCCTTTCATCTTCGTGGTACCTACGGTGGCAATACCGCTTGTGTAGAAGTCAGGCAGCAAGATGAATACATGATCTTTGACGCCGGAACCGGGCTTAGAGAATTTGGTAATCAGGTGATGGCGGATGCTGATAAATCCGGCAAGGTTTTTAACATTTTTCTGTCTCACCCTCATTGGGACCATATCCAGGGATTTCCCTTTTTCCTGCCGGCTTATATGCCCGGGAATATAATTAATATTTATGGTTTTCACCGGAATTTGGACAGGATTTTCGATCAACAACAATCTTCTCCATTTTTCCCGGTATCCTTATCCGTAATGCAGGCGGTTATCAATTTTAAGCAGCTTGAAATTGGAAAGGAATATGACATTGCCGGCTGCCGGATCAGCGGAATCAAACAAAACCATCCCGGTGATTCCTATGGATATGCCCTTGAAAAGGAAGGCAAAAAAATCATATATTCCACAGATAATGAGCATTGGGATATTCGGCAGGAAAGAGAGTTTATCGAATTTTGCAAAAATGCCGATCTGTTGATCATGGATGCCCAATATTCCTTTGCCGACGCGAATTTTCAAAAAGAGAATTGGGGACATTCGAGTAATATTATTGTTACAGAATTAGCTGTTGCGGCTGAAGCCAAAAAATTATGCTTATTTCATCATGATCCCAATTGCAGTGATAAAGACCTGGATAGAATACTTCAGGAAACACGAGATTATTTAACCTATTTTGATTCAGAATCGGACCTGGAAATAACTATGGCCTATGATGGATTGGTGTTGAAAATATAGATTGACAGAGCAGAAAAAATTGATCTGGCAAGAAGGCTATTTTTTAGTTCGGCTTAATTCTAATAAAGGAATTTTTTTGCTAATATAGTAACAGGAGTTTTTAAATGAGCATGAACAACTTGCAAATAGACCCTATGACACGGGATGAAATGAATTTGGCCCTGGACTGGGCGGCAGAAGAGGGCTGGAACCCCGGCTTGTATGATGCGAATGCATTTTATGGCGCCGACACAACCGGTTTTTTGATAGGAAAAATCAATAATGAGCCGGTGGCCATGATTTCAGCCGTCAAATATGACAAGGAGTTTGGGTTTGTTGGCTTTTATATTGTTAAGCCGGACTATCGCGGACAGGGCTACGGCTTTCAGATATGGCAGGCTGCCATGCAGGCTTTATCCGGTCGGAATATCGGCCTTGATGGCGTGGTTGACCAACTGCCCAATTACCGGAAATCCGGGTTCCGGCTGGCGCACCGTAATATGCGCTATCAGGGAAAAGCCGTCGGAGAAATTCCGGCAAATAGAAATATTGTGGATTTGCGTAGGATACCCATTGACAGAATTCTCCGATATGATCGAAAATTTTTCCCGGCTCACCGGGTTAATTTTTTAGAGCCATGGATTCACCAGCCGGAAGCTTTTGCGCTGGGATATATTCATGATAATCAGTTGAAGGGATATGGTGTTATGCGCAAATGCCGCAAGGGCTATAAAATCGGGCCGCTTTTCGCTGAGAATCCGCAAATTGCCGAAGCCCTGTTTCAGACCTTATGCAGCCGGATCGGTACAGATGAGTCCTTTTACCTGGATATTCCCCAGGTCAATTCTGCCGCTGGTCAGTTGGTGGAAAAACAGAATATGGAACTGGTCTTTGAAACCGCTCGTATGTACACCGGCGAGTTCCCGGATCTTCCGTTGAATAAGATCTTTGGCGTGACTACCTTTGAACTGGGTTAGGTGGAAGGTAATTCAGTTGTTATAAATGATTATGAAAGGTCAGATAATATATGCTATATTGGATATATTAAACAAGAATAGTGGCATGAAAAAAATTAGACATATATCAATGGAAATTTAACCTTATACGTTTCCTGTAGAAACTATCGGGATTAACCTGAATATCATTCTTTGAATTTTCCAAATTTGTTTTCTAATATGTATCTGAGGTTAAAAGAAGATTGGAATAATGATATTGAAAAAAGAAAAACACGAATAACCTGAAAATATTATAATTATGAAACAATTTACAACGGATGAGCAAGTAACATTTTGGAATGGGAATGAGGAACCTTTTAAAGGAGATTCCGTTTCAAAAATTATTTTGATGCTTGCAAAAAAATATATTGGTAAAAATGCAATTGATGTCGGTGGCGGAAGTGGCGCACTCCTGGAAAATTTCCATCAGATGTTTAAAGGCAAAAAAATTATTGCCATAGATCTGGCGCCAAAACATCCAAAAGTTCTTGAAATGGATTGTACCAAAATTAAATATCCTGATTCTTCCTTTGATACGATATTCTGTACCGATGTCATCGAACATTTGAGTGATGAAGACCTTGACAAATGTTTAGCAGAATTAAACAGGGTTTTAAAGGAAGGGAAGTATGGGATATTTTCCACCATTAATGACGAAAATCTAATGACGAACCAGGTAACATGTCCGGATTGTGGTATCAAATTTCACAAATGGGGCCACTGTCAGATATTTACCGAATCAAGAATAAAAAAGCTGTTCAAAAAAAACGGATTTGAGATAATAAAAATTAAAAAATTAAACTTAGGTTTCCTGGCAAAAGCCCACTTTTTAGCAAGAACATTTTATTTTTTTAAACTGGAACGAATATTTAAAATTAAGTTATTTGTTAATGATTTGTTTTTTATTGTCAAAAAAATTAAAAATAAAAATAGTTCAGGACACTGATCAACAGAATAAACACGGATATATATCTTTAAAAAAATCCGTGTAATTCTGTAAATCCGTGTCCAAAAATTATTCTAAAACAAAATGCTATTTGAAAAAATATCA
>CAZCHS010000055.1:0-20600 GCA_964498725.1 uncultured bacterium
TTGTGCTCTATTCATAAATAATTGGTTTCATTGTTAAAATCAAATATCATCCTCATCTATGCTTTTAATGACAACGCGGACTTCTTCACAGCTATTCAGTGCTTCCATGAGATCTTCAAAATTTTCCAGCAATATGGTTTTACTAAATAATGACTGAAACAGGAAAAGTCCCACTATTAGATATTTAAACTGCTTCAAAAATCCCTCCTTATTTTTCCAGTGTTACTTCCACTTTCAGGATTGTTTTATCTTCAATGATTTCTTGAATTTCTTTCGCTTCCAAATTAATAAAATTCCCGGAAATTTCATTGCCTTCAAGGTAAATTTTCTTAACACCACCAGTTAAATTGTCAGGATTCTTAACAGTAATTTGATAGGTTTTACCACGGAATTTCCGGGTAATCCTATAACCAGACCACTGCGCAGGAATGCAAGGCGAGATTTCTAATCCTTTGTAATTGGGTTTGATACCCAGAATTGCATCAATGCCATCACGGAGCATCCAGGTAGAAGAGCCGGTTAGCCAGGAATGACTGGCCTGTCCGTAAGTCGGGTGATCCGGAGAAGTGACATATTCGGCATAGACATAGGGTTCCACTTCATACCGCTCAATGTCAATTTCGGGATTCATGGGCAGGGCTTTTTTGTAAATATCAAAAGCCCGTTCGGCATTGCCATTGATAGTCTCAGCGAGAATTGACCAACTGACTGGATGATTGAAAACCGCGCCGTTTTCCTTTTTACCGGGTACACAGCGGGTTGCCAATCCCACATTGTCATCAATTTTAGTATAGGCGGGGTCGAGAATTTTTGGCCCTTTTGGCGTTTCCAAATGTTTGAATACCGATTCCATACAGATTTTAGCGCGTTCACCCTCTGCAACGCCTGAGATCACAGCCCAACTTTGAGTATTGAGAAATATTTTCCCTTCCTCATTTTTATTCGAGCCGATAACTGCTCCCATGTCACTGGTACCGCGAATATACCATTTACCGTCCCAGCATTTTTCATTGAGCGTATCTTTGACATCATTGTATTTTTTATAATATTCATGATAAGCCTGCTTGTCGCCGAGACAGTCCGCCAGTTTATAAATTTCACGCAGATTGTAAGCGATAAACATAGTCACCCAAACCGATTCACCTTTACCTTTACGACCGAGGTAATCCAGCGTATCATTCCAGTCACCGGGGCCGAACTTTGCCAGGCCGTTTTCTGTCAGGTTTGCCATTGCAAAATCCATTGCCGCATAAAGATGCTCCAGTATAGTGCCTTCTTTCCCATCGTGAAAAGGTGTTTTTTCTTCCAAAAATTTGAAATCACCGGTTTCTTTCAGGTAAATCATTATTGCTAATGGTAGCCATAGTTGTGTATCGGAATGCCCGGTCCGTTCGCCACCGCCGGTTCCCGGATAATAGCAATGAAAGGTACTGCCGTTTTTGAATTGGTATTTGGACATTTCCAGAATGCGGTTCTTCACCCATTCCGGCTGTGCCATAACCGGCCCCATAATGTCCTGGCAGGAATCCCTGTAGCCCCGGCCAAACAACATTCCACCGTGGTAATAAGAGGCATCCCTGGAAAACAGAAAAGTAACAGAAGTCTGGTACTGGTTCCAGATGTTCATCATGCGGTTAAAATCATTATCAGGAGTTTTGACCTGAACATTATCAAGATATTTTGACCAGAAGGTTTTTAGTTCCTGAAAAGCTTTATCAACATTTTCCGGATTTCGGTATTTGTCAGCCAGCGGTTTAATAGCAGTATCCGCTTCATCTTTTAAAACCACCCCCATGATGAATACAATTTCTTTCTCTTCACCCGGTTGAAGTGTTACTTCATTTTGAATAGCGGCAATGGCATCACCGGCTGTAATTTCAGTGTTTTTGCATTTTCCGGTTTCAACAGCAACAGGATCGGCTTCCGAGCGCCATTTCCCTATGAATTCATCTTTGGAACCGTCAAAGGACTGGATTTTTTCCGAACTGGTAAAAAATACTGTTTTGTCCCAGGATTCATTGGCCTGTTCGACAGTAGCGGAATTATATTTCACCCAATAGCGTTTTGATGCCCAAAGGTAATCATTCTTTTCATTGTAATGGACATCATTGAAATGCTGGTCATTGGGTTGATTGATCAAATCCACCAGGGCGTGTCCCAGGACCAATTCCTGGTAAGCAAATAATTTTAATGTTCTGGCTTCATCATTATTGTTTTTCAGTTTGAGTTTCCATATCTCAAGATTATCCTTTTGCGGAACAAAATATAATATCGAACTGGTCAGTTTATTGTATTCGGTAGTGATTTTTGAGTAAAACAGTCCGTGCCGGCATTCATAGGAATCATATTTTTTTTGAGGCGTCGGCTGCCATGTGGGAGACCAGAATTCACTGCTTTTTTCATCACGGATCATGACATAACGTCCGGGACGGTCCATGGGCAATGAGTTATAGCGCCAGCGTGTGATTCGATTGTCTTTGGGATTGCCAATAAAACTGTATCCGCCCCCCGTATGGGATATTAATCCGGAGTATTTACCATTGGAAATGTAATTAACCCAGGGTTTTGGAGTATCCGGCCGTGTAATGACAAACTCTTTGCTGTCGTCAGTAAAATAACCGTATTTTTTGTAATCTTGCATTCTTTTTATAGCTCCATTTTATTTTATTAATATTTTTTCTGCTTCTGTTATGATCTCAATAACAGACTTTTCATCATTTCCGCCGCAATATATTCGAAAAAGCGGTTCAGTCTGCGAAAGCCTGATTAACATCCAGGTGTGATTAGTAAAGTAGACCTTTAATCCGTCGATTGTATTTTTTCTTGCAATTGTATAATTGGCAATTTTTCCAGCAAACAGGTCAGACATGAACCTGGTATCGTAACCAATGGCTATCGAGGGATTCTGCAGCTGCTCTCCCCTCAGATAATCGGCAATCGCCTGGGCAATAGTGCCCACATTTTCAAAGGTAAACTCCTTTGCAATAACTGCGCGCCAGCCGTCTGTTCCAAATTGTATTGTTTTTGTTCTCATTAGCATATTTTCAATCAGTAAAAATCTGTTTTTAAAGACACCTTACAAACTAATACTTTTTAATCAAAGAAACCATGAAAAAAAGCATAAATCTTTTTATTTGACCCTTCACCATTCTCTCTTAATTCCTGTGATATTTCACAAAACTTTGAATTTTCAAAAACTATTGTTTATCTATTAAAAAAGAATTATTTTTTGCAGAAATGTTAGTTAGACATCTTTACAAACATTAAAATATAAAAAGGATACCTATGGATACAAACAAAAAATTTCATGTCATATCAAATACACACTGGGACAGGGAGTGGCGCTATTCCTTTCAGAAAAACCGCCAGCGACTGGTTATGATGATTGACTCCGTCCTGGAGATTCTTGACACCAATCCCGATTATAAAGCCTTTCATCTCGACAGTCAGACAATTGTTCTCAAAGATTATCTGGAAATAAAACCTCACAATGAAGCCAAACTTAAAAAGTATATTCAGGAAAAACGCCTGTTTGTCGGCCCCTGGTATATTTTACCGGAAGAATTTCAGGTGGGCGGCGAAAACCTGATCCGCAACCTGCTGATCGGTCACAAAATGGCAAAGGACTTCGGCCATGTTATGAAAGTCGGGTACTCCCCTTTTAGTTGGGGGCAAATCTCACAATTGCCACAGATTTACCAGGGCTTCAATATCCCCCTGATCATGTTCTACCGCGGCGTCAACAGTCTGGACAGCAAGCAGGCGGAATTCATTTGGGAAGGCGCTGACGGAACGCGCGCCCTGACATCCAGATTTTCTACCATGCCACGTTACAATTTTTATTTTTATATTTATCGTCCGGTGGGTCACAATGAATTTCCAACTGATATTGAATATGACTACAACCGTGGCGGTACTGCTTTTCATTTTGTTGATAAAGACCTGGTAGAAGAAGATTATTCCCTGATTAATCCGGTCAAAGAATATTATCAGGAAAACCTGAAACCAGCGGTTGAAAAAATCATCAGAGACCAAGTGAAGGATTTTACCACCAAACATATTTTCTGGGCGGAAGGCCACGATACCAGCGGCCCGAATACCATTACCACAAAAATCATTGCTGATATTAATCATTTTCTCGAAGAAGGGGAAGTCATTCATAGCAACCTTGAAGACTATGCCAGAGGAGTTTACGAAGATATCGATTATGATAATTTGCCTTTGGTTACCGGTGAACGCCGCAGTGCTCAGTATGATAATCGCTCCGGTAATTTATACGGTTATACAACCTCAGCCAGGATGTATCTGAAGCAGGCCAATTTCAAAGCGGAAAAATGGATTCAGTATTATGCCGAACCACTGAACACGCTGGCCGGTATCTTAGGCATGGATATGCAGGATAAGTCGGTTGACATTGCCTGGGACCTGATCGTCCAAAACTCTGCACATGATTCCATCGGCGGTTGTTCGCTGGATGAAATTCATGAGGATAACATCTCCCGTTATAAACAGAGCATCGAAATATCTCACTGCATTACAGACCGCGCCTGTCAATACATTACCTCGAAATTAAATTTAACTAATGATATTAACCTGCTCATTTATAATCCCCTGACTTACAACAGAAGTGAGATTACGGAAGCTTACATTGATATTCCGGAATCAATGGACAAAGGCGGACTGGCGTTATTTGCCGGCGATCAAACCCTTGATTTAGAAATTTTGGACAGATCAAAACAAGAACCCATTCTCGAACAATTAATTGATCGTCCGATGTATTTTTCCATGGTTCGTTATCATGTATTGTTTTCAGTGAAAAATTTGCCACAGATGGGATTTCAAAAACTGACAGTAAAACCTGTGACAAAATCCTCAGCCAATAATATATCTTCATCGGATACCAGCCTGGAAAATGAATTTTTAAAAATCACAGTCAATCACAACGGCAGTTTAAACATTCTGGACAAAAAAACCGGCCGGAAATATGAAAACCAGGCCTATTTTTATGATGAAGGTGAAGCCGGCCATGCCTGGGTCCATAAATCGGTAACTCCGATTATAACGACATTAAACAACATTGCTGATGTCGAAGTACTGGAAGAGAACACATTACGGAAAACAATACGCATCAAAAATGTAATGAATCTGCCCATAAATCTGGCGGAACGGAAGAAAGATCAGGGTCAACACCGGGAGATGGAAATTCTGCTGGATATTACTCTGAAAGCCAATTCGAAACATGCGGAGATGAGGATTCAGCTGAACAACCAGGTTGAAGCACATCGCCTCAGAATCATGTTCCCGACAATTGAGGATGCCGAATTTTCCTATGGCGAAGGCCAGTTTGATATTGTCAAACGCCCGATTGCCCGTCCTGATACTTCTGAATGGATTGAGCAACCCATGTACGATTATCCCATGCACCACTTTGTTGATGTGAATAATGACAAAGAAGGCGTGGCAGTTTTGATCGACGGTCTGAAAGAATATGAAGTTCTGGAGGATGATCAGAAAACTCTGGCAATTACGCTGTTACGCTCATTTTATTATAAAATTCCGGTAGCTTCCATGCAGGATTACTCCCACCAGAAAGGAACTCAGTGTTTGGGTAAGCAGGAATACAAACTGGGATTTTATCCCCATTCCGGTGGTGTCGAAGAAGGTGATGTGATGAAAGAAGCAATGATTTTTAATTATGAACCACGGATTTTCCAGGCTGGTAAAAATGAATCTGCAACAGAAAACTTCTCTTCTTTAATAGAAATTTCCAATGATGCAATCGTATTAAGCGCTTTAAAGCGCAGCGAAGATGAAAAGGGATATATTCTTCGGCTTTACAATCCAACACAACAAACCCAATCTACAGACGTGAATACTGCGTTCGCGATGAAGCAGGTTTTGGAAACAAATCTTGAAGAAGAAGAAGTAAACAAAGTCACTATACAAAACCAAAAATATTTTAACCTGACTCTTTCCCCCAAAGCTATCAAAACATTAAAAATATTACTACAGTAAATCTTTAATAAACAAACTATTAACAAGAGATATTAGAAACAATAACCAAACTTTCTAATATCTCTTGCATATTCAAAAAAAATTCTTTTAATTAGGTAAGTAAGTAAGGCTTTTAAACTATCTTAAAAAAAGGAGGAGATATTTATGAAATCCTTGAGACACTTATTCTTAACCGTGCTCCTGCTTGGACTGTTTTCATTTACAATAGGACAAGTAATGAGTACAAACTGGCAGTTTACCGTTAACGACGGTAATATGCCCGGCTATTTTTCCACGGACAATGATGACATTCGTGGGATAGCAACCTATGATGGCAAAGTCTATCTTGGTTCTTTTCGTTCAAACGGCGTTAAGATCCTGGACATTGCCAATGGAGATTCAATCGGCATAGTCAATGAAAGTGCCGTATCTTTAGGAGATGTTAATGTAGACAATGATGGTGTTTTATTCGGTTCCAAAATAGTTGGACACGAGGGCCAATGGCTGCCGGTAGAACCTGTTGTCATTTACATGTGGAATGGCGATGACGCCGAAAGAGACACCCTATTAAGTTTTCTGCCGGACACCACAGCTGAAACCGGATCACCCTGGTTCAGACTTGGTGACAAATTTTCTGTTGAAGGCAGTTATGCCGACGGAACCCTGGCAGTTTACCTGGTAGACTCCGGCTGGTGGGGCAAAAATATGTATAAATTCACAATGGAAGGCGGGGTAATGAACCCTGATCCTGAAGTTATTACTATGTCCGGTGATAATTTTGTAAAAACCGACAACCAGGCAATTGCGGCACCTCTACCGGATACAGACGATTTTCTGCTCAGTGGTAGCGGACAGAAAATTTCCTATGTTAATGCTGATGGTGAATTAGGTGAACAATTTTCAACCGGAATTGCCGGCGACGGAAACGCCTTTGTTGCTTTTGAAGCCAATGACAGAAAATTTGTTGTCCAAAACCTGATCTGGTCAGCACAAAGTTTTCAGGTATTAGAGTGGACAGACGGTATTGCTGACGCTATAAGACATTGGGGAATGACACCTGAAGCCTTTGGTCCTTCCGCTAATAATGGCAACCAGGTTGGTGATGTTGATTATATCGATAATGGCGACGGCTCTGTTACTTTTTCTGTGATGATGACTGACAATGGTATTGGATGTTATACAATTGATGTTCCTGTAACTCCGGCTGAACCGATTAACATGACTTCTGCATGGCAGATTGATGGCGGCGAATTGGATTACTTCCCGGCTTCCGGCGATGTTGTCCGTGGTCTTGGATATAATAAAGCCCTTGACCTGGTATTAATTGCCTCCAGAAGTGATAATAAAATACACATGCTGGATGCTGAAACCGGTGCTGATGCCGGCGCTCTGGATATGACCGGAGTTGACGGTGGATTTTACGGTATTAAATTAATGAAAGTTGTTGCTGATGCCGAAGGCGTTATGTATGCCTGCAACCTGGCCAGCGGTGGCGATTTCAAAATCTATCGCTGGGCGGATACCAGTGCAGTTCCTACTGTAGCATTGCAGCAGAATGTTGATACCAGATTTGGTGATGTGCTGGCAATTTTCGGCGCAGGTACCGATACAAAACTTTACGCTTCAGAACGTGATGGTACTTCCATCAAAGTATTTGGAACCACTGATGGTGAAAATTTCGAAGAAGTACAAAGCATTCCGATCCCATCCGGTGGCGCCAATGGTGGTATCTCTGTTGTTGATGAAGCCCATCTTTGGATCAATGCAGCTGCACATAATCCGGTAAAACTGGACACAACCGGTAATGTGCTGGTCACAGCAACAGGAATCGATGATTATTACGGAAACGTCTTATATATGGAAGGTCTGCACGGTCAAAAATTATTGGCTGTCAATGCCAACCAAAGCGAAGGCAATCACAGAAAAGTAAAAGTTTATGATATTACAGAAGATGAAGAAGAACCATCTTTCTGGGCCTCAGGGGAAACCGGTAATGTGGAAAAAGATAACATCAATGTATCCGGTAATATTAAATACACTGTAAATGAAGATGGTACAATCAATCTCTTCCAGATGACAACAAACAATGCAATTGCAGGCTGGAACCTGGAAGTACCAATTTATGATAATGATATGACGCTGACATTCGAAGATGATTCCGATGTCGCTAACTGGGGTGCTCATGATGAAGCCAATGCCTATACAACTTTTGCACATGACGCAGAAAAGAAAGCATTAAAAATTACAGATGCCGGCTGGGGTGTTCTGGCTAAACGGCCAATCGCTGCTACTATGGGCACCAATTACAGACTGTCATTGAGTGCTATGATTGCTGCCTGGGGCCATGAAACCAATGAACTGATGGTAACAGTAGAAGGCCTGGACTCAACACCGGATACCATTGCAATCACTGATTTTGATACTTTCCGGACCGTTAATCTCAGTGGTACTGCTGACCTTGCCGGTACAGGATATATTAAAATCTGGGGAATGAATGATGGCACTGAATCAGAATTTTACATAGACTACCTCTTTTTTGATGACTATGCGAAGGATGTGGAACTGGCTGTAGATATGACCACACTTGAATATGGCAAAACAGCTTTCCATGGCAATAAAGAGATAACAGTTACAGCTACCAACAGTGGTTCGGAAAATATGATTTTTGATAGTTTCCGTTTCCTCAATGGCGACTACTTCTCAGCCTCTGTTGCTGACGAAGTCGTGAAGCCCGGTGACAGTACAACTATTTCTGTTGTTTTTAATCCAACTGTGGCCGACTCTGTAACAGATCAATTGACGATTGTTACAAACGGTGGCATTGCCAACATCCATATGAGTGGTTTCGGCTATGAGTTATGGCCCATGGACTGGCGTATAACTGCCGGTGATGAAGGCACAGACTGGTTTTGGTCAGAATCATTACAACATTACTGTCGTGGAATTGGATATAATCATCTTTCAAACCACATTTATTTAGTGAGCCAAATCGGCGGTCCTCATATTTATATTCTGGATCCAGAAACTGGGGAAATGATTGGTGAACTTGATAATACAGGAATTGCACAAAATGAAGCAACTTATCACGTGAACCACGTTGATGTCACTGAAGACGGACAGATCATTGTTACATCATTAGGTCGTACACCGGCTAAATTCAATGTTTATCATTACGCCAATGAAAAGGCAGTACCAAGCATGGTATTCAGCGAAGATGTTGGTATTGTTGCCGGAGACGCGATGTCAGTTGCCGGAACCGGAAATGAATTAACCATCTACAGTGCCGGCCACTGGTCAACAAATTCAGATGATAATGAATTGAATAAAATACTCAAACTTACAACAACTGATCTAACCAACTGGACACAGGAAACGATTGATATTCCGGCACCAAGAGATGCGAATTATGGTATTTCTACAGTTGGCGACGGTGAATACCTGTTCATAAACGGAACCGGACCAAATCCGCCAATGTACATTAAAAACGATGGCACAGTATTACATACTTTCGATAGTCCTATTCCGTCCGGTACTTCCATTGAATATTTTGAAGTTGATAATGGTACTGACGATGTTCGTCGCTTTGTATCCATCACCAACGGCTGGAGTTCCGGAACAGCAGTCGTCGAACTTCTCGGCGAACCCGGTGATTCACTCTGTACAGAAGTTGAACTACAAGGTCCTTCCACAGAAGATTATGCTATGAATTCCAATGCCAATGCAACAGCAATGTCTGTCTACAATTCCTACAATAACTCAATTGTCGAAATTGTAACCAACAATGGAATATCTTCCTATAGCCTGGAAGTTGTCGAACCGAATGCTGTTGTTCCATCTATGGCATTATCCGATGTTGATCCGAGAGAACTGGATTTCGGTGACCTGCTGGGTGAATCCAATACATTGAAATTCACTGTCAGCAATCCGGGAACAGAAGACCTTGTGATTGAAAATGTTGTTGCTGACGAAGGTCTGACAACAACGCTTGAAAATTCACATCTGATTCCACCAAACGGATCTGCAGAATTTGATCTGACTTTTGATCCTGCCGGTCTCTCCGGAATTGTTGAAGCCAAACTGAAACTTAAAACCAATATCGGTCTTGATTTCGTACACGCAACAGCCAATTGTATTGCCATTACCGGTGATCCCATTGACGAAAACTTCCGTAGTTGGGAAGAATTCGACGGTCATGGCTGGACCGGCGTTAATGCCGAATTCTGGAATCTTGACGGTTACGGACGCGGTGATGCTAAATTCATCGGTGGTAATGAACTGGATCAGGAAACAACAATCCTGACACCGAAACTAATTGATCCAACCAATATCACTTTCTACTATAGTGAATACAGTGGCGGAAGTGACGCATGGACACTCCATGTCATGCTGGCCGATGATACAACCGGTGGCGTTATCAACTGGGTTGATACACTGGGTACATTCGATGCGCCCGGCGACCTGGAATGGTATCTGGGTAACTTCGAACTGGAAAATGCCGACGATGTATTTGTCGGTTTCCATATCAGCGGTACAGTCTCAGGTACATTCTACCTGGATGACATAAAAATCGATGCTGACGGTTACTGGATAGAAGGTACAGAAATCAATCAGAATTTTGCATCCTGGACAACCTATGAAGGAACTGGTTGGAGCGGCACCAATGTTGTCCTGAGAACTGATGGTTATGGCCATGGCGATGACAATTATATCGGACCTTCTGATGACGGTCTTGACCAGCCTTCTACCATTATTACACCGAAACTGGTAGACCCGACTCATGTTGCTTTCTACTATGGTCTGTTCAACTTAAGTGACAGCTGGACTGCCAATGTCATGCTCTCAAGAGACGGTGGCGTAACCTGGTGTGATACATTGGGAACAGTTTCCACGCCGGAATCCTTTGACTGGGTATATGCTGATTTTGCAATCGAAAAAACCGGTGATCTCTATGTGGGTATTGTTATGGACGGTACAGTAGCCGGCGGAATGTTTGTCGATGATTTCAAAGCCAATGCCTCAGGACGTGCCGTTGGAGTTGATGACGAACAATTGCCAATGGAATTCAACCTGGCACAGAACTATCCAAATCCTTTTAACCCGACTACCAACATAAAATTAGTCCTTCCTGAAGCTGTGGATGTAAACCTTGCCGTTTACAACCTGGCCGGTCAGAAAGTGGCGACATTGAAAAATGAAAATATGAAAGCCGGATATCATACCATCAATTTTGATGCAAGCAGATTATCCAGTGGCGTATATTTTTACAAAGTGGAAGCCGGATCTTATAAATCAGTTAAGAAGATGACACTTCTGAAATAATTCGTCCCCCCCCAAACATACTTCGATGTGTTGGAAAAGGTCGCCGTTACGGCGGCCTTTTTTTATAGTTTTCTTACTATTACCAATCCTTAAAAAATGCTGAAATTGCTATAACAATAATGATATTAAATTGACAAAGTATATTGGTAAATAAAAACATCGGGTAGTAAAATTTGAATAAACCGAATAAAATTTATACAATATTTATGTGATTATATTTTACAACAGATAATTGAAAGGAAAAATATGAATAAAATATCCTTAGTTATAGGCGGTGGCGCCGGACAGGGAATCAAAACAATTGAGCAACACTTAAGTAAAATTGTTAAGTTTTCCAACCTCCATGTTTACACCACCAAAGAATTTGAATCCCGGATTCGCGGCGGGATCAGTACATCGGAGATCAGGATCAGCAGTCAGAAAGTGAATGCTTATACTGACAAGATAAATTTGTTGCTTATTCTAAAACCCGGAGTTGTCAAACATCTTGAATCCCGGCTTGATAAGGACACCATTATAATTGGTGAAGAAGATAATCTTCATGAAAATGAAAAAAAACTGGCAAAAAAATTCTACAACATTCCGATTAGACAACTGGCCGAGGATGCCGGTAATAAACTCTATGCCAATAGTGTTATTGTGGGAATTATTGCACAAATTTTAAAACTGAATGAGTCAGTGATCAAAGAGGTGACACAAAAATATTTCGGCAAAAAAAGCGAAGAGATTGCAAAAAGTAATATCGTTGCCCTAAAAAAAGGACAGGAAGCGGCAGTGGAATTGGATATGGATGTTGATCTGAAACCAACAGAAAAGGTTGAAAACAACCTGCTGCTTAATGGAACCGAAGCAATTGCCATGGGCGCTATCAATGGCGGCTGTAATTTTATGTTCTTTTACCCGATGTCGCCGGGCACAGGTGTGGCTTCCTTTTTCGCCCAGCATGATCGGAAACTGGAAGTAGCAGTAGAACAGATGGAAGATGAAATCGCGGCGGTCAATGCAGCCATCGGTGCCTGGTACGCCGGCGCCCGGGCCATGATCACCACATCCGGAGGAGGTTTTGCGCTGATGGTGGAAGGACTCAGCCTTACAGGTGTTCTGGAAAGCCCGATGGTATTTCATATCGGACAACGGCCGGGACCGGGGACCGGTTTACCCACCAGAACCGGGCAGGAAGATTTACTCTTCTCAACCTTTGGCGGACACGGTGAATTTTCCCGCATCATCTTAGCGCCGGGCAGCCTTGAAGAAGGTTATCTGTTTTCCATGAAAGCCTTTGATCTGGCGGATAAATACCAGGTTCCGGTTTTCATTCTATCGGATCAGTATTTTCTGGATACTAATTATGATATTGAAGACCTCCCCTATGTATCCAGTCAACCGGCAACATCTATTACCAAATCCAAGGAGGATTACCAGCGCTACGCCTTCACCGATAATGGCTTGTCACCACGGGCTGTTCCCGGTAATGGTACCGGCCTTGTTTGTGTTGATAGTGATGAACATGATGAATCCGGCCATATCACCGAAGATTTTAATATTCGCAAAAAAATGGTAGAAAAACGACTTAACCGGGACAAATTAATCCTGAAAGATTATATTAAACCGGAATTATTTGGGAATGAGGATTATAAAATTCTCGTCATTGGCTGGGGTTCCACCCGCAATGCCGGTGCTGAGGCCATTGCATCTCTAAATGACAACCGCGTGGCTTTTTTGCATTTAAAACAATTACTGCCATTGCCAACATCACTGCTGGATTATTTCACAAAAGCAAAAAAAACCATTACACTGGAGAGTAATGCCACCGGCCAATTAGCGAAACTTCTTGCTATGAATATGGAATTTTATATTGATCATAAGATTTTGAAATACAACGGACTCCCCTTTTCCGTTGAAGAAATTACCAATAAAATCAATCAAGCCGTAAAGGAGTTATTATGATAGATACATCAAAATATGATATGCCTGACATTGATATTGCCTGGTGTCCGGGTTGTGGAAATTTTCACATTCTGGAAACTATAAAAAAAACACTGGCGGAGCTTGAAATAGACCCTCAGGATTCCGTCTGGATTACAGGAATCGGCCAGGCTGCGAAAATTCCTCAATATTTTAAAACCAATTATTTTAATGGCCTTCACGGACGGGCGCTCCCCCCGGCCACAGCTATCAAAATCGCTAACCCCGAACTGCATGTCATTGCCGAGAGCGGTGACGGCTGTTCCTATGGCGAAGGGGGTAACCACTTCATTCATACAATCCGTAGAAATCCGGACATTACCCATATTGTCCATGACAATCGCATCTATGGATTGACGAAAGGACAGGGCTCGCCCACTTCCGCCAAAGGCATGAAAACATCGATTCAAACCAACGGTGTTTTAATGGAACCTTTTAATCCAATGTCTGTGGCAGTGAGTTTAGGAGCTTCGTTTGTTGCCCGTGCCTTTTCCGGTAATAAAGAAAAAACCCGCGAAATCCTCAGAGCGGCTATCGTCCACAAAGGATATGCACTTGTGGATATTCTGCATCCCTGTGTAACATTTAATAAATTGAATACTTTTAAATGGTATAAAGAGAACACTTACTATGTCGATGACAAACATGATGTTTTCGATCAGGAAGCAGCCCTGAAACTGGCAAATAAAACGGACAAACTTCCCCTGGGTATTATCTTTCAACGGGACGGTACCGATGTTATTGATAAAAATATTGCTTCCAACCGCAAAGATCAGACGCCCTTTTTTAAGCGGAAACAGAAACTGGATGTGCTGAGAGAATTGATCGAACAAAAAAGAGAGATATAAAAAAATCTTAACTCCGGGACCTGTTGGTTCCGGAGTTTTTTTAAATTAGGGTATATTTATCATTAATTTCCAAAAATATCTTCAAAGAAGTCCCGGAAATCATAGGAATTATTATAATGCTTTTTATCTTTGAATTCCAGGTATTGTTCCCGTGTGATAATCCCCACCGGCCCTTCATAAATTCCGCCATAGGTCCGGCCGTCGTAAACACGCACCGCAATAATATTATTTTGTCCATAATTCAGTAAATCACGGGGAATATAGTAAGCCCGTAGCGCACTGTATTCCCATCCATGCAAGGGAATCTGACCATTTTGTTCGACCATTTCACCGGTTTTTCCCAATAACTGACCATTAAGATATGTTTCATCAAGGTCATCAATCTTCCCTAATAACAAAATCAAATTTTCATCCTGCCATTGGTTCCTGAGGAAAAACTCACGGCGGTACCAGGCAAATCCCAGGTAGTCTTTGTATCCCTGCATCTGCCAGACACCGGGAACAAAAATATCCTTCCAATCCTCATCGTCAAAATCAGGTGCTTTCCAATGCAAATTATCACCGGTTTGAAATTTCCATCGTCCTGATAATTCGACAATCGGGGTTACCGGACTTTTATTTTTATATACTCCCACATCCCCATAATGGATTCCACCCGGTCCGTGGTCATCATAGACCCTGACGGCAATAACATTCGGGCCATCAAAATTCAAATATTCCGCCGGTACAATGTATTGCCGGTGAACATTATAAGCGGTCTGATAATCCGGCGGAAAACTGCCGTTGAACCCAACCATATGCCCGTTTACAAAAGTTACATCTATATCATCAATAACACCAAGTTTAAGATAGTAAGCACTTTTTCGGGGTGATTCTTTAAATTTAAATTTGACACGATACCAGGCATAACCGTCATAACCGGGAAAGCCCTCTTCTTCCCAACTGGAAGGGACATTGATCTTTTCCCAATTGCTGTCATCAAATTTTGGGTCGGCCCATTTTAGGTTATCACCGATCTCGAACCGCCAGGAGGAGATGAGAATATCCGCTCGCCTCAGATCCAGCGCAAAAGTGAGAACAGTTGATATTAATAGAACCAAAGTTAATTTTATCTTAGTCATCTTGTCACCAAAAATTATATATCAGTTTAATGATTAAAAACTCAATTTCATAGGGTCAAAGAAATTATAATTATTATTTCCTTTTCACAATTGATATTTTTGTTTAGGTCAGGCTATTTTAAAAGAGCCGGAACTAGAAAAACTCTTATCATAACCGGAATATCCTTCTACTTTCCAACTATCGGGAACATGGATTTTATCCCAATGATCATCGTCGTAAAATGGGTCTGTATACGCTCTGTCGTCATTGCTATAAAATTTCCATGTTCCCTTCAAGTCCGGAACTTCTCTATGTTCAAAAACACTGAGGAAAGAAATGAAAAAAATGAAGATTATTGTTATCTTGTTTATTCGTCTCATTCTATATCCTTAATCTTGATTTATTATACAACATTTTTCATTACATCATGTTTTATTCTTGTAATCAAATGTAAAAAAATGTCATCAATTTGCAGTAAATCCTCAGAAATTATCCATAACCACTAATTCTTTTGGCAGCTGAAAATTGATAAAACTAAAAAATTCCTCTACATCCTTATTGTATAGTTGGTCTTTATCAATATTCAATTGATAATCAGTAGATATTGACAAATAAGCAATCATTGCGAATTTTCTCACCTGGCGGTCATCTGTTTTTGTAATTATGTCTTTCAGTGGTTTAAGAAGGCTTTCAAAATTGGCTTCCGGCACCAGAATTTTCTGTTTAACAATTATCATTAGAATATCAGCAGTATTGGCAGTTGGATAATCTTCCAGGCACATAGCATAGATATGGTTGGAATGGTTGATATCTTCCACACTGGGTTTAGGCTCTTTGAAATCCCGCAACGTAATACCCTCTACGGCAAATAAACTGACAATTAAACTTGCAACAACAAAAACTACTTTTAAATTTTTCATGTTTTTTCTCCTTTTTTCGTTTTTTCAATTTACACTGTAATTTTACAGTACGAAGATATCACATGTGTTTTTCACAAGTAAAGAATTGTCATTAAATGTCATTGTTGACAGAATTATGTAAAAGGTGGAATAAATAGTTGGAGGATATTATTTCAGAGTTTTTTACTGATTTTCAAAACAAATGCCTTTTCATAACATATTGGAAGTCTACTGAAGAATGGTTATATACTGGTACATCTATTTGGGAAAATATCACAATTTATTGCGGTGAATGAATCAAAGAAGAAAGTTCATCAATAAATTTTAAACCACCAACTTATAACCAATTCCATGCACCGTCAGAATATATTTCGGATGAGATGGGTTTTCCTCGATTTTCTGACGAAGTTTCAGAATAAAATTATCAATGGTACGGGTGGTGATATCCTGGTCATAGCCCCACACTTTCTCTAATAATTCATTACGGCTAATCGTTGTGTTTCTCTTATCCCAAAAATATTTCAGAATTTCAAATTCTTTATGTGTAAGGGATACAGATCCATCATCTTCCCAGGCATTATAACTTTTAAAATCCAGTTTCAACCGGCCAATCAGGACAGATTCAACCGAATTATCACTTTTAATACTTGATCGCCGTAACATGGCTTTTATCCGCGCCAGCAATTCCCGCAGACTAAAGGGTTTGGTAATATAATCATCTGCGCCTATCTCAAGTCCGAGCACTTTGTCAATCTCTTCACCTTTGGCTGTTAACATGATAATCGGAGTTGTAATATTTTTACTGCGTACAGTTTTGCAAACATCAAAACCAGACATTTTCGGCAACATCACATCCAGCAAAATCAGATCATAGGTATTACCGAGGATCATCTCTAATCCTTTATCCCCGTCTTCAGCAGTTTCCACATCATAGCCTTCAAAATCAAGATTATCACACAATCCCGTGCGCATGGAAGTTTCATCTTCAACAATTAATATTTTCGCCATTTTTATCCCTTTTTTAATTTTTCAATAATTTTGGAAAATTAAGCCGAAAAGTACTGCCTTTTCCCGGCTTACTTTTTACAGTGATTTTCCCTTTATGGGCTTTCATAATATAATCCACCAGGGCCAGTCCGAGGCCGCTGCCCTTTGTATCATGCACCAGCGCTGAGGAAACCCGGTAGAATTTATCAAAAATCCGCGACAGGTCATTTCCAGGGATTCCCTCTCCTTTATCGGATACTGAAATCCAGTGAAACTGATCATCAGTACCGGTTTCAATCGTAATATCCCTGACCTTATCACTATATTTCATTGAATTATCCAGCAGATTGATGATTGCTTCGGAAATACTCTGCCGGTCGCCGCTGATGACCAAATTCTTCTCTGACAATTTTAATTGATATGTAAATTTTTTCTGTTCAAGATGAAAGGCATACATTTCCATGACTTTCCGCACAACATCATTGAGGTCAAGACCAACAAAATTATACATCTTTTTACCGGATTCCATTTTTGAAAAATCCAGGATTTTGTTCACAAGGTGTGACAGCCGCTCTGACTCTTTTGTGATCACAGTATAATATTCATTTCTCTTCTCATCAGAACGTACCCGTCCCAGCAACAAAGTCTCGGCATACATGCGGATCAGTGCCAGGGGTGTTCGTAATTCATGGGAGACATTTGAAACAAAATCAGACTTGATACGGGTTAGTTTCATTTCCATTCGAATATTGCGGAATAATATAATAATAGTTATGATCAGGATGGAATTTAAAAATAACGTCCAGCGTAACCGGCTGTAAAATCGCCTCTTGACCTGCTGATTCAGATCCACGCCACTCATCTTTACGGCCAGGCGGTAATTGGGAAAAAGCCAGACCTCTTTGGTGGCGGCGGCATTTTTTAGTGTAATCTCTCCTGTTCTGTCAATTACCTTACCGGTCTTATCATCAAATATACCAATCTCAACCTCTTCCTGTGGCATGGCATCCAGTGTAACCGGCAGGGTCTCAATAAACTGTGCCGAATTAATGCACAATCCCATAATACCGGTTTTTTTTCCGGGTTTATCATAGGCATAGAGAATTGCCAACATTTGTGACTGGCCTGAATTTATAACCACTGAAACCGGTTTGTCATACCCCACCCGCTTACGGTAGATCATGCGGTCAATTTCCGCCCGATTATTATTCAGTTTAACCTCAACCGATTTTTTGCCAATAGTCACACTGCTGGCAGTGTCATCAGGTACATAAAAAGTTATATCACTGAAAACTGAATCGGTCAGGAATACACACTGAATCCCCGGTTCCGAATTAATGATTTGCACTAAAGAATCCTGCTGGACAATTTTTACTACAGTCAGGTAATCCTGAAACCGTTCAACCCATCGTGAGGTGATTTCCCATGCTGACTGATTGATATTAAACAGTACATTATTCATTTGCTGCTCGTAAATATCCTTCATCAGCCGTTCAGTTTCTGACAGGGAGGAAAATTCATAAGCTGTATAAAAGACAGCCGGCATCAAGGCAATCAGCAGTAAAATCAGACCTGTGCGTTTAAGTTTCAATGCGCTCCCTTTATTGCTTTATACCAATATACATTTTTCCACTATGTAATATAGAAGCCAATTTTACTTTTCAGCAATAACAAAAAAATGATTTGGGAAAGAATCATTCAGATTAATCCGGCTGAAACCGGCTTCTTCCAACTGCGCCCTAACTTCATCTATCTCAAAACGAATATGAATCGGAGGCCCCTGGTCCATGACTTGCTTTTTCCAGTCTACAATGAAGAGTTTTCCAGACGGATTTAAGACCCGATATATTTCGCTAAGCAATTTTTTATGATTTTCAATCTCATGATGTAAGTTGATCATATATACCAGGTCGGCGATTTCCTTTTCACAGGGTAATATGTCATGCGACATTTTCTTGGGAATGATATTCGGGTGTTCAGGGACAATATTTTTTTTCATCCAGTCCAGCATTGTATTAGAAATATCACAGGCAAATATTTTTCCCTCGGGCATTTTGCGGAGAAATTCCTTGGTAAAAAATCCGGTTCCGGCGCCAATATCAATAGCGACCTTTGGGGCTTTCAGATTGAGATCTTTCCAGATTAGATCCGGCGGCACCTCACGAAACCGTTCGGGGTTGTTCAATTTATGTAAATACTTGGTATTAAACACATTATCGGACATTACTTCTCTCTTTCATTAACTTATATATCTCTTTTGATAATTGTTGATGTTTCTGATTGGCGATTTCTTCTTTCAAAGGCAGAAAAACCGCGAGAATATATTTTACATTGCCGTCATCAATAATGGCAATATCATTGGTCCAGTAGGAAAACCAACCGGTTTTATGATAGACCATAATATTTCCGGGCAGGCCAGCGGCCAGTTTACTTTTATCCAGTTGCCTTCCCAACAGGGTCTTTAATTGCATACTGACCCAGGGATTGATTAACTGATTGGTCTCTATATGATATAGAAAATCCGCCGCGTGCAGCGCACAGGTCTCTGTTCCGCGAATATCCCGGTAACCGTCATCTTCATACTTGCGGCTGAGAAATTTTCGGGTCACTTCACTTCCCTGCCAATTATACTGTTTTATCATTGTATTGATATTTTTGCGGCGGGCAATATCGATCAAACAATTAGCCGCGGTATTATCGCTGCGCGTAATCATTAGGTCCAGCAAATAATTGACTGTCACAGTATCGCCGGTATGTAAAAGTGGTCGTGGGTCATTGCTGATTTCCTTTGTTTTATCCACATCATTGGGAGACTTGATTATGTAATTTTCATACATATTCAATTTTCCGGTAGACACCTGATGAAGAATTTCTGCTGCCACAAAAACTTTGTACACAGAAGCCGGATATATAAAATTGCCGGCATTCACACCGGCAAATAGCGGTATTTTTTGATTTAAATCCACAACTGCCAGAGAAATTTGTTCAATTCCATCCGCGCCAACATCAAAGTCTTTGTCTAAATCCAGGGATTTTACCAGGGTGTGTAATTGTTGCTTAAGCGCCGGGTCCTCATTAAAATAACCCGGAATTTTACGATTGTCTGCAAAACATACTGACATACTGATGAGCAGGATCAAAAGCAGCCTCATAAAAAACTCCATATTTTTCGATTATCTATACCGACTAAAAAATAATATTTTTAAAATTAATTTCATAACAGAAATATAGACATTACCAAAATATCGCAAAAACATGAGGAAAAAATATTTTAAAATTTTATTAGGATATAACCTGAATGATTCATGAATTTTCAAATTATTTAACCAAAACAAATAAAATTAACAGTTTACCAAAGACATATTAAAAAACTAATTTAGAAAATTCATAGAATGATATTCAGGTTAATCCCGATAGTTTCCGCAGGAAACCTATCGGCGCGAAGCGGGCATTGTTCATATTTTTATGAATAATGCAGGCTAAATTT
>CAZCHS010000056.1:0-20524 GCA_964498725.1 uncultured bacterium
TATCGGCGCGAAGCGGGCATTGTTCATATTTTTATGAATAATGCAGGCTAAATTTATTTGTAAATTGTGGCTTATAAAGAACCGGCAATGCAAACAAAAATGAGGCATGGCACATAAAACGCCATGCCTCGAATTTTGATTATCAGATTTTTAAATTGATCGCTATTCAATCCAGTTCAAAATAACTTTTCCGGAGTTTCCGGATTTCATCACTTCAAATCCCTTGGCAAAATCTGTGTAATGAAATTTGTGGGTAATGATTTTTGAAATGTCCAATCCGGACAGCAGCATGGATTCCATCATATACCAGGTTTCATACATTTCACGACCATAAATTCCCTGAATTGTCAGCATACTGAAAACCACTTTGTTCCAATCAATCTGAATATCATTGGACGGAATACCCAGCAGTGCGATTTTTCCGCCGTGAAACATATTATTGATCATGTCATTGAAGGCATTGGCGCTGCCGGACATTTCCAGCCCCACATCAAATCCTTCTTTCATATCCAGTTCATTCTGAACGTCGCGCAGTGATTCCCTGGTAACATTCACAGCCCGGGTTGCCCCCATCATTTTAGCCAGTTCCAGGCGGTAGGGATTCAAATCGGTGACCACGATATTTCTGGCGCCGGCGTGTTTGGCAATGGCAGTGGCCATCAGGCCAATAGGCCCGGCCCCGGTTATCAGTACGTCTTCTCCAAATACTTTGAATTGCAAGGCTGTATGTGTGGCATTTCCAAAGGGGTCAAAAATACTGACCACATCAGTGGGAATGCTGGGGTGGGCATGCCAGAGATTAGTTACCGGCAGGGCTAAATATTCAGCAAAAGCGCCGGTTCTGTTGACACCAATCCCTTGGGTGGAATTACATAAATGACGGCGCCCGGCACGACAATTCCGGCAGCGGCCACAAACCAAATGCCCTTCACCGGAAACAATCTCACCGATTTGAACATCATGAACATTGCTGCCCATATCCACCACTTCGCCGACAAATTCATGGCCGATAGTCATGGGAACAGGAATGGTTTTCTGCGACCATTCATCCCAATTCCAGATATGCACATCTGTACCACAAATAGCTGTTTTGTGAATTTTGATCAGCACATCGTTAATACCGACTTCAGGTACCGGTACCTCTTCGAGCCAAAGTCCCTCTTTTTTATACTTTTTGACTAATGCGTTCATTGTTTTTTTCATAATACTATCTCTCCCTGAGTAATAAAATTAACGGTTAATAGTTGTACTCCTTATCCCAATAAAAAAATAGAGGTTTCTCAATAGAGTAACAAGTTTTTTTTGTTGAAGGTGAAAGAAAATGTATCAAAACCAGTGAATAATGCTTTCAACCGGTAAATTAGTCAAATTCACACTTACCCTTGACAATGTTGTAACGATTACTTAAATACATAATCAAACAGTTGTATTACTAATAAAACAAAAGGAGATAAAGTAATGACTAAAATTCAAACCGTAACCATAGAGAAACTACTGGAAATGAAACACAATAAAGAAGAGTTCAAACTGGTGGAAGTTCTTGGTGAAGATAATTATAAAGCGGAACATATCGAAGGCGCTATCAATATTCCGGCCCAGAAAATTGGCGAACTCGCTCCCAAAGAACTGGCCAAAGATGAAACCATTGTTGTGTATTGCAGCAATTATTCCTGCAATGCCAGCCCAGGCGCTGCCAAAAAACTGACCAGTATGGGCTACAAAAATGTTTATGATTTCAGTGCCGGTAAAAAGGGCTGGAAAGATGCCGGACTGCCGATGGAATAATTAAATGTAGCTTATGGAAACCTTAAAAAAATTAAAATTATTATAAAATTCAAAAATTTTATGCGAACAGGGATGTTCGCTCTACAAATGTAGAACGCCAATCATCCTTGATCATTTAAAATCAATTTTTAGAGGTACCCTTATACCATTTAAAAGGCGACAAAATGAGTTGTCGCCTTTTCATTTTAAATGTATACGTATTTCCCTCTTTCTTCAAATTAATTTGTAATAATTCATTTGGTTTTAACCGGCAAACATTTTTTAATATGAATTAGCGGCTCTTTTACAAGATCTAACAAATAAGGCTCAATCTTCTGCCCTTTGGAATTGTAGATCACCCTAACTTTCGGCCTGACCGGATTATTAGAATTAAGATCAACAACCCGGGCAACTTCATCAGACGACAATTTCACATAGGTTCCTACGGGATAAATGGAAATATGATTTATCAATGCTTTCAATATGGGTTTACTAAAAAAATTGCCTTTATTCTTAATTATTTGTTGAATGCCTGCCGGCGGAACCAGCTTGTCCCGGTGACTGCGGGGATGGATCAGCGCTTCATAAACATCAATCAGGGATATGATCCTGGCGTGGGGATGAATATCATCTCCTGATAAATGATTCGGAAAACCGCTGCCGTCATTGCGCTCATGATGTTGCAGAGCCACCTGTGCAATATTTTCACTAAATTCACTGTTTTTTACAATGCATTCATAACCCAGTTTGGAATGTTTTTGGAAGTAATAAATTTCATCTCTACCCAATTCTTCCACTGACTCATTTTTGATTTTACCGGGAATTCTGCCAATTCCAATATCATGCAGAATGCCGGCCGCACAGAGTTGCAGTAATTCCTCTTCACTGTATTTTAATCCGATTCCAATGGTAGTTGCAAAAATGGCGACATTGGCTGAATGAGAAACAAACAAATCCCTGGGATCATAATAATTAATGGCGTAATAACTCAAGTCCTTTGAACTTTTCATAAAAGTAACAATTTTTCGGACCAACGGAATAATATCGGAAATATCAACAGTGGTAGTTTTAATGACAGATTGCTGGCTTTTGGTAATATAGTTTAAGATTTCAATATAATGGCCTTTTGCTTCTGAAGTGAACTTTTCCGGCATTGTTTATTCTTTCTATTAATTTAGATATCACTGTGCGTCTGAATTACTATTTTATTCTATTTAATTTATTTCATTTTATCAACAATATAAATCAAACGGGCGTAGTGTAATAGATCATAATCAACAGATTCATTCAAATCAGTAAATACCGGCTTCAGAAACTCCGGCCCATGAGTATCAAAAGATTTAAATATTTTCTGTCTCAGTGTATCATTTATTTCTTCAGGCATAGCGATGGAATGATTCAGCCGGTGCCCTTCCTGAATGAAATTGTGCAAATGTTTGATGACAGTTTTTGCCTGCACCTGGTAATGCTGCATGATCTCCTCAATGCCAGCGCCCTGGTTAAACATTTCTCCTACTTCAATATGACGTTTTTTATTGCCATTGCCGGCTGGTATTGTATATTTTTTCTTTTCATCGATATCATTTTCCTGGCAATAATCAGCAATAACGCTCATGAATAGTTGGCCGTATTTATTGAATTTATAATCCCCCACTCCATTAATTTTTTTGAAATTACCTTCAGATTGGGGATAGTACTGCGCCATTTCAACCAGTGACCTGTCAGAAAAAATTATATATGGCGGCATATTGGACGCATCGGCAATTTTTTTTCTCTTTCTTCGTAAAATATCAAAAAGTTCAGCGTCATAGTCCGGCTCTTTGGTGATTTTTTTATTTTCGTCAAACTGCAATTTGCCAAGAAATTTTTCCTTGTCTTTTAATATTTGCCAGGAATTTTCATTCAATCGCAGACTGCCGTACATTTCATCCCTGTAAATATAGTTTTCACGCATTAACTGCCGGCTCAACTGGAGCCACTGTTTTTTGGTTAGATCCTTTCCGATAGCATAGGTGCTGAGACGATCATGGCCGCGCTGCAGTACTTTTTTGTTTTTTGATCCGCGCAAAACATCAATAATATGATTAGCGCCAAACATTTCATCCACACGCTTGATACAGGAGAGAAATTTTTGGGCCGGTACTGTTAAATCTACCAGGTCTTTGGTTTCCTGTGCGCAATTGTCGCATTTGGCGCAATTATCCCCGGTATATTCCTCACCAAAATATTCCAGCAGTGATTTTCGGCGGCATTCATGGGTTTCACAAAAATCCAGCATGGCTTCCAGATGATTGTAGGCAATTTTCTGCTGCTGCCCCTCTTTTTCACCAATGAAATATTTAATTTTGCCAACATCGCCATAACTGAAAAATAGCAGACAGTGAGAGTCAAGCCCGTCTCTTCCTGCCCTGCCGATCTGCTGGTAATAGGTTTCTATATCCTTGGGCAAATCATTATGAATGACATAGCGGATATTGGGTTTATCAATACCCATTCCAAAGGCCACAGTGGCGACAACGATCTGGACATCATCTTTGATAAAAAGTTCCTGATTCTCTTTGCGTTCATGGTCACTGAGCCCCGCATGATAAGGTTTTGCTGACAACCCTTCGCTCTGTAAAAATTCCGCTAACCGGTCCACTTGCTTTCGGGAAAAGCAGTAGATCAGTCCTGATTCATTGGGAAATTGCTGAATGAAATTCATCATCTCCGCCACCTGGTTATCCTTCGACCGGACTTCCAGAAAAAGATTTTTGCGGTCAAAACTTGATACAAATTGTTGCGGGTTCCTGAGTTTCAGATTCATGACAATATCATGCTGCACCACGGGAGTGGCAGTGGCAGTGGCGCCCACCACAACAACATCCTTGAATTCCCTGGTCAGGTCAGCAATTTTCCGATATTCGGGACGAAAATCATGGCCCCATTCGGAAATACAGTGAGCTTCATCCACAGCAAAACAATCCACCGGAATACCTTTTAACAAATTTACTGTTCTTGGCAGCAGTAAGGTCTCAGGAGCCACGTAAAGTAATTTTATTTTCCCTGCTTCCAGTTCGGCTATTACCTTATTATATTCCTGATAAGGTAGAGAACTATTTAAGAAAACAGCCTTCACACCATATTCCTGCAATTGCCCCACCTGGTCTTTCATCAATGAGATCAACGGCGAAATAACCACGGTTAATCCGTCGAAAATCAACGCCGGAATTTGATAGCAAAGGGACTTTCCACTGCCTGTGGGCATGATGATCAGGGTGTCATTTTTGTTGATTATACTCTGAATAATGGCCTCCTGGTTGTCACGAAACGCTGTGAAACCAAAGACATTTTTTAATACATGTTGAGTATTCATCCTATTATCCTATGGCTAATTATTAAAGCAGTTAATTGAAACCTAATCATATATTTTCTTTTGTACAATTTATTTTTGCAATCGTAATTGAGAGCCCTTATATTTTTTATACAGGAGAAGATCATGATGAAGAAAATAATTTTCAGTCTAATTGTCGCTGGCCTGCTGCTGGCACAAACCAGAAAACCAGAGGTTGCCGGCCAGTTTTACAGGGCTGATGCCCAAAAATTAAGAACAACAATCCAATATTATTTGGATCAGGAGACTAGACAAAGCAATAAAAAACCGGCCGGTTTGATCGCGCCCCATGCCGGTTATTATTACAGTGGGCATGTGGCCGCGGCGGCTTACAAAGAAATTGAAGATCACAATTATGCCACAATAATAATTCTGTCACCTTCACACAGAAAAACTTTTGATTATATATCTGTTTTTGACGGGGATTATTATGAAACGCCCCTGGGGAAAGTTCCGGTGGATAAAAAGTTGTCAGAACAATTAACGACCAAAGATAACAGCATCCGTCTCTCGGAAACCGGCCATATCAAGGAAGACATTTTTCAGCCGGGCGAACATGCAGTGGAAGTGCAGATTCCTTTTCTGCAAATGGTTCAGAAAGATTTCAGCATAATTCCAATTGTCATAGGGACCCGGGATTATGAAACGATCAAAAGGCTTGGCGAAAAACTAAATGAATTACGTAAAACGGAAGATCTGCTCATCATCGCTTCCAGTGACTTGTCGCACTATCATAATTATGAGGATTGCAAAATCATTGACAAGCGCCTGCTTCAGGCTGTTAAAAAAAACCAACCAAAAGCTTTTTATAAAAATTTGAAAAAGAATAAATATGAAGCCTGTGGTGGCGCCGGCATCGCCGTATTAATGATCGCAATGGAAAAAGAAAGTGACATAAATATTTTAAAATACGCCAATAGCGGTGACATAAAAGAGGCTGACAAAAGTCGTGTCGTCGGTTATACAGCTGTGGCATTTTATCAGGGAAAGGAAAATAAAATGAACAAAAATAGTGACTTATTAAATATTGACGAACAAAAATTGATTTTAAAACTTGCGGAAGAAACCGTAAAAAGTGTTGTCAGAGGCGAAAAACCGGAAGTGCCGGAAAATCTGCCACCAATCACAAAAGAAAAGCGCGGGGCTTTTGTAACTTTAAATAAAAACCATCAACTTCGGGGCTGCATCGGATATATTGTGCCCATCAAACCACTTTATGAAACTATTATGGAAATGGGAAAAGCGGCAGCCCTTCGGGACCCCCGATTTCAACCTGTCGAACCCGATGAACTGGATGATATTGATGTGGAAGTTTCCGTTTTAACCGTTCCCCACGTCATTGATGACGTTAATGAAATTGAGGTGGGAAAACATGGTATTATTATTCGTAAAGGCCATAGCCAGGGACTTTTACTGCCACAGGTCGCCACTGAATATGGTTGGGACCGGGAAACCTTTTTGAAACACACCTGCCGCAAAGCAGGTCTTCCCACCGATGCCTGGCTGGATGATGATACGGAAATCAAGATTTTTTCCGCCCAGGTATTTTCACGGAAGAGTCTGGGGATGGAGAAATAAAACTCTATGCAGCATTTCACTGCAATAGTCCTGAAAATTATTCAAAATATTCCTGCCGGCAAAGTTTCAACTTACGGTCAAATCGCCTCAATGGCAGGCAACCCGCAAGGCGCCCGGCAGGTGTCCCGAATATTGCACTCCATGAGCCGCAGCCATAATCTTCCCTGGCATCGGGTCATCAATTCAAAAGGAAAAATCAGTTTACCTTTGGGCGGTGGATATCAGGAACAAAAAGAGCTGCTGGAAAGTGAAGGCATCAGTTTCGACGCAAAGGACAGAGTGGATTTTAAAAAATTTGAAAATTCATGAATTATTCAGGTTAATTCTAATATTGATTCAGACTAAAATTTAGGCTAAATTTAGTCACAAAATGGAGAGTAAAATGAAATTAAGTGAATCAATTAAACCAATCAGTTGTCTGAAAGCCCATGCATCTGAGATAATTAGAGACATAGAAGGCAGTGATAAGACTTTAGTCATCACACAAAACGGAGATGCCAAAGCTGTTCTTCAGGATATTAAAAAATATGAAAAAATGCAGGAAAGCATCGCCATGCTGAAATTATTGGCCCAAAGTAATAAAGAATTACAGGAGGGCAAGTATCAGTCTGTGGATGAAGCCTTTGCAGACATTGAGAAAAGTATCGAGCAGGAATCTTTTAAATGACCCACAAAATAAAGGTTCTCCAATCGGCTAAAGCTGATATTTATAACATTTATAGGTATATTGCACGAAATGATACACCGGAAATTGCAGCCGATATTATCAAAAATATAAAAGAGCAAATCAAAGTCCTTTCCGGATTTCCCAATATTGGACATTATACGCTGGAGATGGAATATTTTGGGAATTTTGACTACAGGGAGATTCATTATCAAGTTTTACACATCATATATTCAATTGAAAAAACTGATATTTTTATCCATGCGGTTTTGGACAACCGAAGAAATATCATGGATTTGTTGCAGGAGAAGTTGCTGAGGGACTATATTGCAGATCTGGAATCTTATACGTTCAAAAGATTGTAACATATTTAAAAAAACTAAAACAAAAAATATTCTGAATAATATTTTATTTTAATTTTATTTTAAATACTTTTAAACATGAAAATTAATAAATCTAAGCATTTTAAAGAGATGATTTTAGAAAGAGGTATCAAAGATTCATGGGTTGAGTCCACATTAGAATTTCCTGATGAAGTTGAAGAAAAAGATGATGGCACAACCCATTATATAAAATTGATCAAAGAATATGGAAATAGATGGTTAAGAATTATTTTGAACACCCAAAAATTACCCCCTATGGCAATTACAGTATTTTTTGATAGAAGAATAAAGGAAAAATAAATGAAAGTAAAAGTTGATAAAGAAAACGATGCACTCTATTTCAGAATTGATGAAAACTCGATTATCGAATCTGAAGAGGTCAGGCCTGGTGTAATTTTAGATTTTGATAAAAATGGAAATGTAGTTGGTATTGAACTTTTAGGTATAAAAAAAATTATCCCAGAAGAAGAGTTGTCTTCAATTCAATTTCAAAGTGCGTAAAATAAACCTTGCAGGTCGCGAAGACCTGCAAGGTTTCATTCATTTATTCTGAGACTTTGAAAATGAGTTGGCGATAATTGGGTTTTTCCCACACTTTGATCATTTTACGAAAACCAGGATAATTTTCCGGTGTCACCTGAGCGGATTTAATCACCAGGGAACGCTCAATCGTCAAAGTGTCATTCACTTTTTCCAATTTCACACTCACATTGCCGATGTCACATTTTTCATATTCTTTGAATTCTCCGGTGATAAATTCCACATTTTCAGGGAGTTTAACCATGATGGTATATTTTTCCGACTGGCAATTGTGTAAATCCAACACTGTATTTCTCGCAGGCGGCGCTGTCACAATATGGTTCTTATTGAAGCCATTTCCGAATTCCGGTAAGTCCAGATAAATATAGCCATTATTGGTTTCCAGATCATCGGATTTCAGATCAGCATTGATAGATGAACTTTTGGAATCCAGTGTCGTAATTGTCGTATTTTCCGATTGCAAGTCGCCGGTTGAACCGGAAATTATCATAGCAGCCTTATCATTATCCCGCAGAGAGTAATATTGATTATACAAACCGCTGAAATTAAAAGTACCCTTGCCGCATAATTTCAATTCCTCAGATAATTCCAAATCCAGCACCATTGATTGGCAATTGGCTTTTTCACTGAAATTTTTCATTGGTTGAATTTTCTTTAATTTATTGTCCAATCGAAAGAGATATTTTCCGCTCAAACTGGCATCCAGTGAGTTATCATGGGAACGAACCGGTGAGAGAATGTGAGTTTCACCATTGGTCCAGCGAGTGGTCACCACAACATCATCAAACTGATTCAGCGACGGAACGGCATCGGAAAAAGAGGTTGATTTTGAGACAAAACTGATATAGGAGTCGAACCCGGCAAAGACCAGCATTGATGACAGCAGACCTGCCTTGTCCAGTGACGTTCCGCTGTTTTCAGTATAAGTTTTGACAACATCTTTGATTTTATAGCCGGTGAATTCCGGAGCTAATTTGGCATAGCCGGTATGGTTTACCACAAATTTTTGGATCTTCTGAATTTTATCCAATGGGCTGGATATGCCTTCGATCAGTTCATTAACTTTCCGCTGCATTTCGATAGTAAATTTGTCCTGTTCACTGACATTTTCTGCAAAATATTCGAAGAGGTCATCCCAATCCTTCCGAGTAGAAAAAACAAGTTTCGTTTGATCGGTCTCCGTGGAAACCCGGCCGGGTTCCGTCAGAACCGGATCAATATCCGACAGTTTCCATGTATAAATCTTATTATTGCCTTTTTCTGTTTCTTCTGCCGAAATATCGCCATTAACAACAGCAAATTGCAATTCCGTTTCTTTGGGGACAATTACTGAAACACGATAGGATTTTACAGGATCATTTTTTGCGAAAACCACCTCACCCATTAAACCGGGGAAATATCCTGCATCGGTATCAATTTTATATTCGAAATCAATCACAGCCCCTCGTTCCAAACCGGTATGGGTAACCACCATTTCACGGTAAGCCGTCAAAGAAGCATCGCCGACCGCCCCCCTGGGCAGCACTTCATTGTATCCACGCGCCGGAGTGGGTACCAATTTCCCGTCCACCATAGTCGTGACGGATTTGTTGATCGTCAGATCCTGATGATCAGGATTATAAATAATAAAATCTTCCCCGAACAATTGCTGGGTCGCGCGGTAAGTATGCAATTTTATTTTGTTATGATGGATTTCTGAAATGGAACCGTCTTTGTTCAATTGATAAGTTTTATTGATCTCCAGGTATTCGGCGTCATAATCAAAAGCCATCAAAGCGACAGTGAATACAAGAATAACCGACAACATTTTAAACACACCAGCCAGCCTGAAGCATTCTGACAGGGAGGCCGCAAAGGTCTTAGAGTTTTCACTGATATTTTTTGTATGTATTTTCATTTTTGCTTCCTCCTATTTCTCGAGTATTAGAATGTCATTAGAAACTTCATTGACCGATTCTACTGAATTTCGGAAAGAATCCCAGTCTCCGGGTTCATAGATCCGTTTTTTCTGCACGAATTTCTCAGTAAAAATCAATTTACCGCGTTTCTGCTCATATCTTGCTTCAAAATCCGCTCCGGTTCCGGTAACGGTTTCATACTCAGGCAGATCTTCAATTTTATAGCCTCTTGGCAATTTGATCGTCTCGGTCAATTCGGCCAGCTTTGAGCAGCCGGTGCGAAAATTCGTTTCCCGTTTTTCCGGAGAAACATTCATAAACAAGGCGCTGTTCAGATATCTGTGCCGAAAGGGAAATCCCGCTACCACCGGTTTAAAATGGATTGTCTTTTCACCCACCATCGCATAATCGGGAATTTCATAATCAAAGGTGATTTTCATTGGTTTCGAAAGATCGTAAGGATCAGTGAATTTAAGATTTTCCACTTTGATATTGGGTGAAATTGTTGTTGCCAAATCCAGCAATGTATTTTCCCAGCCGGCTTTATATGTGCCTTTTAGCAATCTGCGAAAGCGTGAGTCGCTCTGTTTTTCAGCTTCAATTTCCAAACTGCCTTTCACTGTCCCGTCCTTTAATAACTTCGATTCGCCATTGACCCGATAATAATGTTCTTCCGGCGGTGAAATCGGTGTTACCATCAAAGTCGCTCCTTCAGGAACACCTAACAAATATCCTTGCTGCTGTTCAGCGCTGGACCACAATTCGCGCACTCCCGGCACCCAGGTTGGGTCCAGAAGCATATATTCGTCATTATATTTCACCACCGTCACACTGTGATTGAACTGATCGGCGGGAATTCGGTCAATTCGTGATCCGGCCATCGTCATTGCCGCATAGGATTCAAATCCGGCCGCCCGCAACATGGTCACCAACATACCGGCCTTGTCTTTACAGACGCCGCAGCGGTCAGCAAAATTCATTTCACCGGTATGTAAAGTATATCCTTCACCTTCACCCATGGATAACCCCGAGTAACGAATCTCTTCCGCTACCCAATGCGTCAGGCGCTCAATTTTTTCCATATCATTTTTTGCGCCTTTAATAATTTCTTCGGTCTTGGCCTTGATTTCATCATTGTATTCGAAACTGCCATAGTCCTCATTTACACCGTAAAACCAGATGGATTTGGCTTCCCAGTCCTCGGCTGTCGACATTAATAATTTTGTATATTCATCAGATGGTGACACCATGTGCGGTTCCCGTTCAAAGGATGTGATATTTTCTTTTGACCAGGTATATATTGTTCGGTCACCGGCGAACATTACTGATGACTGCAGTTCGCCATTGTAGACTTCAAACTGCATTTTTTTATCGGCAGGAATTGAAGCCTGATAATATTTTGAAAGTATCGGCGTTGATGAATAAAAAGGCACTATGTCATAATAATGGCCGCGCATTGGCGGTATATATCTTTCATCTTTATCGTCGTACAATAGCGCGTAGGTAAAGCCTTTGCGATACATTTTTATCTCAATGGCATCGCCTACTTCCAGGCGGCCAAAGGCGATCATACGGTCTCTGGCTCCCCAGTAAATTGCCCGTGCCGGTGCCTGGTAATCATGAATATCGGATTTATCCAGTCTGATGACCCGGCCGTCTTTTTTATAAATATTGGCTTCTTTGATCTCTACATAAGCCGATAGTGTATCATAATTAAAGGTCTGGTAGCGCAGATCAACAGCGCCGTCATCGGTCAGGACTTTGATCAGTTGATGGATATTAACATGACTGAGACCGGTTTCCATCATTTTGACTTTTGTGGTGTCAAAAACCACAACTTTTGAGGCACCGGCATGGTCAGTTGAACAACCGGCGTCTTTGATTTGCTGAAAAATTATATCGTTGCTTTGACCAAAAATCAAAACAACCAGCAGTACCATTACTAAATTCAGTTTTCTTATCATTTCCCCTCCTTAAATTTTAATTTTTCTCACCTCTAAACAAACAAAATATACGAAACAAATCAAACAAATATTTAGATTAAAATTTTTCGCTTATTTCGTTTATTTCGTGGTCAAAAAAAACAATATAAATTACAACCACGAAACAAACGAAATAAACGAAAATCAATATAATACTTTTTTATATACATTTTTTTCAGGTTAAAAAATATTCGGGGCTTATTATTCTTTCAATTTTTACTTTTGGATAATGTCCAAAATTTATCAAAAATCCTAATTGATATTTTGCTGCTTTTAAATAATTAAATACCTGTGCTTCATGTTTTTTTATCAATTCATTCACTGCTTTTAATTCCAGGATAATTTTATCATAACATATGAAATCGGGCTTAAATTTGGAATCAAGTTTTTTCTTTTTAAAGTCAATATCTAATTCCGGTTGTGCTTTGTAGGGTATATTCCTGTCGGTAAATTCTAATTCCAAAGCTTCCTGATAAACAGATTCTAAAAATCCGCATCCTAGCTCTTTATAAACCTCAAAAATTGCCCCCTGGATTTTGTAAGATTCTTCCTTAAAGATCAGACAACTCATCTTTACCCTCCTTAAATTTTCACCATCTATCACCTTAAAAAATTAAATATCCTTTTTTAGTGTATTTTTTTCGTTTATTTAGTTTATTTCGTGGTCAAAAAACAATTTAAATTACAACCACGAAATAAACGAAATATACAAATATTTAATTTCTATATTTGACTCGATTCAACCGCATCATTCATGGATATCAAAAAAAGAGGAGCCTCGCAACTCCCTTTTTGTTTTTTATAATGCTTCGATTTCATCGACAGTCTTCGGGATTGGTGTTCCCAGCACCCGATGCCCCTTTTCAGTGACCAATACATCATCTTCGATTCTGACACCACCAAAATTGCGGAATTCTTCCACCTTGTCATAATTAATAAAATCCGTATATTTATTATCCTCTTTCCAAAGATCAATCAATTCCGGAATGAAATAACAACCTGGTTCCACAGTCAGGACATTGCCGGTTTCCAGCTCTTTTCCTAACCGGAGGTAAGCGGTTCCAAATTGGTCGCTGCGTTTGGTATTTTCGTCATAACCAACATAATCTTCGCCCAGTCCTTCCATATCATGCACATCCAGTCCCATCATGTGGCCGAGACCATGGGGAAAGAAAAGCGCATGAGCGCCGGCTTTTACGGCTTTATCCATGTCACCTTTCATGATGCCGAGATCTTTCAGGCCATTGGCGATAATTTTTGCGGCTTCCAGGTGAATGGTTTTATACTTAATGCCCGGTTTGATCATTTTGATCGATTCGGTTTCCGCTTTCAGGACGATTTTATAGATAGCTTTTTGTTCATGGGTAAATTTTCCGGAAATCGGATAGGTTCGGGTTATGTCAGATGCGTAATGCATCTCCGATTCCGCACCCGAGTCATTGATCAGCAGGCGTCCGGCTTGCAGTTTATTGCCGTGGTAATGGTTATGCAGTGTCTGCCCGTTGTGGGAGACAATGGCCGGAAAAGAAATGGCACTGTTCGCTGACAGCGCCACTCCCTCAAGAGCGCCTGAAAGTTCATATTCGTACATGCCCGGCTTGCAGGCTTTCATGACAGCAATGTGCATAGATGCCGCGATGTCAATGGCATTTTCGATTTCCCGAATTTCTTCTTCGGATTTGATATTGCGCTGCTTCACCACCGCTTTGATCAATTTTTCTGACGCGTGGTCATTGGCTTCAGCTGCGCGAAATCCCAATAATTCCGCCAATTGAATTTTGGTTTCCCCTCTATAGGGTGGCAGAAAATGGATTTCCCGTCCATCATCTTTTGCCTTTTTGATAAGTTCAGCCAATTTGCTCGCAGGTTCTACCTCTGAAATTCCGACAGTTGCAGCTTTATCTGTCATTTTGGGTTGTGGCCCCATCCAGATGATATCATCGATTTCATAATCATCACCGAACAGAATTTGGCGATTATTATCAATGTCGATCACCGCAAAATGATTGGCTTCATCCAGACCGAAATAATATAGAAAACTACTGTCCTGGCGAAAATGATAAGGATTTGCCGGATAATTCATGGCACAGTCCATATTGCCGGGAAAAAGTAGTAAACCGGACTCAAAATTTTCTATCAGTTTTTTTCTTCGTTTTACATAAATATTTTTCTTAAACATTTTGTCTCTCCCTGTTTATTTCATTTCAATAACTACTAATTTTCCAATATATAAAATTCAAATCACTTTAGCCACAGATTAGCACATAAAACCTTCTGGACACTAATTACCGATCACTGATTACCGATTACCGATCACTGATTACAGGTTCAATTCACACGCTGCTCTGTACGTCGAATAATCTCCTCCTGAAGTTCCTCAGTCAGATCAACAAAATAATCACTGTACCCGGCCACGCGGACAATCAGATTTTTATACGCCCCGGGATTTTTCCGGGCCTTGCGCAGGGTATCAGCGCTGACAACATTGAATTGGATATGATGTCCGTCCATTTTGAAATAACTGCGAATCAGGCTGACAATCTTATCAATATTACTCTCATCTTCGAAAATCTGTGGTGTGAATTTCTGGTTCAGCAAAGTCCCGCCGGTTTTCAGATGATCGATTTTCCCGGCAGATTTGAGGACGGCTGTAGGGCCTTTGATATCGGCTCCCTGCGCCGGTGAAATTCCTTCGGACAATGGTTGTCCGGCTTTACGACCATCTGAAGATGCCCCTACCATACTGCCAAAATAAACATGACTGGTTGTGGGCAGCAGATTAATGCGAAAGTGTCCGCCTTTGGTGTTTTTCCGTCCATCCACTGCCTGAAAAAAAATATCAAAAATCGATTTCAAAACATCATCGGCATAATCCTCATCATTGCCGTATTTTGGCGTATTATTTTGCAATTCTTTCTGAAAATGCTCCGCCCCTTCAAAGTCATGGGCCAGCATATCCATAAATTCCCGCATGGTAACATTTTTGTTTTCAAAGACATGATACTTCAGGGCTGTCAGCGCATCGGTAACCGTACCGGTGCCGACACCCTGGATATATGAATTATTATAGCGGGCGCCACCATCATTGTAATCTTTTCCGGCAATAATACAATCATCAATCAAACATGACATGAAAGGCGCCGGCAGATTTTCCGCCCACATTCTCTCGATAATGAGGTTGCCTTTTATCTTTATATCAATAAAATAATTTAATTGCCTTTGATAAGCTAATAATAGTTGATCGAAACTATTAAAATCCTGGGGATTGCCGGTTTTTAACCCCAGTTGTTTTTGCGTCAGGGGATCTTTTCCATCATTCAGGGCCAACTCCAGAATTTTTACAAAATTAAAGTAACCCGTGAGAATATAGCTCTCTTTCCCAAAAGCGCCGGTTTCCACGCAACCGCTGGCGCCGCCCATGCGCGCATCTTCCAGCGTTTTACCCATACGCAATTGCTCCTGGATGATTGCATCGGTATTAAAAATCGACGGCTGACCATAACCGGTTTGGATAATTTTCAGAGCGCGTTTCAAAAAGTTGTCCGGGTTTTTCTTCGATATCTGGACCATGGAACTGGGTTGCAGGAGCCGCATTTCCTGAATAATATCCAAAATAATATAACTCAATTCATTAACCGCATTTTGTCCTTTTTCATCAACACCGCCGACATTGATGAGACAAAAATCAGTGTAGGTATTGCTTTCTTTGGCGGTGACACCGACTTTTGGCGGAGCCGGCTGATTGTTGAATTTTATCCAAAAACTTTTCAGTAATTCCCGGGCTTTTTCTTCTGTCAGAATTCCCCTGGCAATGTCATTTTCATAAAAAGGATAAAGATGCTGGTCCAGTCGTCCCGGATTAAAAGAATCCCAGGTGTTGAGTTCCGTAATCACGCCCAGGTGGACGAACCAGTAATATTGCAGCGCTTCCCAGAAATTATCCGGCGCTTTTGCGGGTACTTTTTTACAAATATCAGCGATTCTTCTCAAGTCCGATTTGCGTTCCGAATCCGCTGTCTTTTCTGCTAATTCCGATGCATAATCAGAATACCGCTGAGCAAAAGCCATGACACCATCCAGCGTAATATGCATGGCTTTCAGTTCTTCCCGCTTTTTCAGGGCTTCCGGATCATTGATAAAATCGAGATTTTCAATGGCTTGCTGAATGTCAGCCTGAAAATCCAAAAATCCCTTTTTATAAATTTTTCCATCAGCCACAGTATGGCCCGGCGCACGCTGTTCCATGAATTCCGTAAAAACACCGGCTGCATAAGCCTCTTTCCAGTCGTCATCCAACTGATCAAAAATCCGGTCCCTTAACGAACGGCCCGACCAAAAGGGCGTGATCTCTTCGGCCTGAATGCGCCGGGTTTCATCATCAACCCTGAAGGGAATTTTTTGACGTGAATCCAATATTTCGAAATCCTGTTGTGTATGGGTACAGATTTCCGGATAAGTCGGTGTGGATTTCGGGGCATCACCTCTTTCACCGATAATCAATTCACCATCATTTATCCATAGTTTTTTTGTGCTCAGAATATATGTAAATGCCATAGCCCGCTGCACCGGAATTGATTTTCCCTTTGGCAAGTCGGACTGATAAAAATCAGTCAACTGTTTTGCCCGTTCAATGGAGAGACGCGGTACAGCACTCTCGGATTGGTCTCTTAATTTTTGAATTTTTTCACTTAACATTTCGTCCTCCGTTTTCAGCCACTTTACAAAAATTGTTCATGACCCGGCTGAATCTATTAGTCTTCAAATATTTGTTGTAGTTCCCGCACTTTTGCTGAAGATTGGGTCTCCAATTTTCCAATTTTGTCCTGATCCAAATATTTATAAATTTTACTTTCACCAAGTTTATTATAGGGAATTAATTCAACTTTTACCATTTTATATGATCTCAGGAAATCCCTGATATCTGTTAAATTTTCATAAGTATCTGTTATACCCGGAATCAGCGGAATTCTCACAGTCATATTAACTTCTTGTGACATGAGATATTGAAAATTGGACAGGATCAGATTATTGGACTTTCCGGTATATTTTGCATGAATTTTAGAATCCATCAGTTTAATATCATACAGAAAAAGATCAGTGTAAGGAATCACCTTATCAAAACTTACTCTGTCACAATATCCCGATGTATCTATAACGGTATGAATACCCCGCTGTTTCAATTTCTTTAAAATTTCTACCAGAAAATTTGTTTGCAGCATCGCTTCCCCGCCGGAGAAAGTCACACCGCCACCGGATTCATCAAAAAAGAGTTCATCCTTGATGATTTCCTGAAAAAGTTGATCAACACTATATTTCTCACCGATTATGGATTTTTCCCGATGACCGCCGCTGATATTTTGTTCGATGTCGGGATTTTTACTTTCAGGATTGTGACACCACCAGCAATCCAGGGGACAGCCTTTCATAAAGACCGTTGTGCGGATTCCCGGTCCGTCGTGGGTGGCAAAATGCTTGATATCAAATATGATTCCCTCGGTCATGACAACCCTTTCCTGCAAGTTTTGCCAATATAACAGGTTTGCGCGGGAAGTACAATATTTATTTCATGAAATAATTAAACTATTTCGATTTTTGACGCAACAAAACTTAAACTATTTAATGAGGTTAGAATATAAATTTACAGGTTTACAAATAAGAGTACTTCTAACTGCATTATTCATAAAAATATGAACAATGCCCGCTTCGCGCCGATACGTTTCCTGCGGAAACTATCGGGATTTTACAAAAAATTAAATTATTAGAGATGCCCTATAAATCATATTCCAACCCAATACCAACGGTATAGTATTCAATTTTCATATTATTTACTTCTCGACTATAATCAAGTGTCTCATAACTTTCTTCACCATCAAGGCTAAACAATTCATACCCAATTTTGAAAGGTTTTTCCGCTTCCAAAAATTTGGTGTATTTGACCATTGGTTTAATGTTAAATCGTCCGATTCTATATTTAAAACCGGTTCCCAGGCCATATCCAAACCGCCAATCTAATTTTTCCTTAACATAGCCTGTAAATAAAAATTGAGTATTATAACCAAATCTTTCCGGATCATATATTTGCTGAGTTGCTTTTATATCGCCTTTGATCGATAATTGGTTGAGTAATCCCTCGACCTGAAGTAAGGGTATGACTTTATTGCCTTTTGGCGCCAGGTTAATATACATGCCTGCTTGTACTCCTTTATTATAATAGTCAAAGGAATAACTTTTCAGGTCGTATATCGTTTTTCTGTCAATGATAAACGGACTTATTGTTGATAAGATGTCCTTGTCCGCAAGGTCTCTATTATATCCGTATTTTGTATAATTAATGCCATGATACAATTGGAACCAGTAGGGTGTATTATAAATCAGGTTGACACTAAATCCCTGACCCACTTTAATAAACTTCCAGGCATTGATATTACTTCTCGAATCAAAAGGTCCGGTAATTTTTTTATAAAAAGCACGGTTACCGGGTATGGAACCGGAGAAATTAATTTCAGCAGATAGATTTTTAAAGGGTGAATATTTGTGGTGGTTAACATTTTCCGGTTTTGTTTCAAAATTATAAATTAATCCCAGGCTGATTTCCTTTCGGGTAAAATCGATATCATGATCATCAGGTATTAATTTGTGACCTTCATACACATGGTTATAATAGCCCTCTGCCATTGAGCATACACTTTTATACCGATTATTGATCTTTGCTGTGGATTTGACAATATCCATTTTGCAGGAAAGGGTCAATTGGCCTACATCATAATCAAACCCAAACCCGAAGACCCAATCGTTATCCTTTTTTGTGGTCATATTGGTATTGGCGTACAAAGGATAGATTTCTTCCTCTGAAGGGTACTCAATCTCCTGTTCATTTATTTTTGCTTTTAAATGATTGTCATTGCGATAGCGATAATGAGTATTCTTGACAGACACAACAGGATTTACCGGGCCGTCAAAGATTGGCATTTTATATTTTAGTCCCCAGTGATATCCACTTAATCGACTCCTGGAATATTTTGATATAAGGTCATAATCATAATCAGCATAATACCGCTCACGCCATAATTCCTGGTTATTTTTTTCCTCGGGAAAATCACCAAAATACAGCCCTAAAAAGGGAGAAAAACCATAGGGAAGATTGATCAGAATTTGGGTTGTAAGGCTGTTGCCGGAATTAATGTCATTGATCCACCCTTGTGCTTTACGTTCGGCATAGGGTTGGTCATCATCAAAACTAACAGGCCCTAAAATACTGTAGCCGTAATTCAGTTCATAGCCAATGGTAATTTTTTTATCGAATGAAAACAAACCAACGGATAAAGTTAATAAGATCAATACTACTTTGTTAAATTGCATTTTTACCTACTTTCTAAAATAACTCTTTATTATTATTATTGTATTCCGTTCTATTTAATAATCCCTAAAAAATAGTACTCAATTTTTCGACGACAAAGTAAAAAAAAAAAAAGAATATTCCAATATTTTTCCCAAACAAACAACCTTTTACTCATTCCATTGAAATACTAATTAAATTAAGCCAAAATCAATATCCATCAAGCAGTACCAACAATAACCAAATACTACACTAAACAACTAAACCGCAACTAACACAAATTATTAATAACATAAGTATCAAAAATTTGAGATATTGACTGACAATGACTATTTTAAATTAAATTCAAAAACAAAAGGAGTAAAAATGAACATTTTTGACTATGCTATTGAAATGGAAAAAGACGGCGAACAATTTTATCGTGACTTAGCCAATAAGACCAACAACCCCGGTTTTAAAAGTATTCTCAACATGCTGGCCGACGATGAGGTGAAGCATCGGGAAATACTGGAGAAGATGAAGGACACATCGGACACAGAAATGGAAGAGACAAAAATTCTGTCGGCTTCCAAAAATATTTTCCAGCAAATACAGGATGATAAAGTAAAAATAATAAGTAAAGATGAGGAAATCGACCTTTATCGCGAGGCCAGGGAAATCGAGAAAAAAAGCATTGATTTCTATAATGAAAAAATCAAGGAAGTGGATTCCAATGCCGAGAAAACAGTGCTCAAAAAAATCGCCGATGAAGAAAAGCGCCATTACCATTTGATTGACAATATTATTGATTTATTGCTGCGTCCGAAACAGTGGATTGAAACCGGTGAATTCATTCACCTGGAAGATTACTAATCTGCCTGGTTCACGGTCTCTGATACTTTCCTCGAATTGCACGAATGGTCATGAATATAAAACAATTGCTAAATCATTGAACAAGGGGCATATGCCTCTTGTTCAAAATTGAGTAAACATCTTAATCCCCCAAACGAAACCTTGCGAATGGTTG
>CAZCHS010000057.1:0-9265 GCA_964498725.1 uncultured bacterium
CCCATAAAACACCATTTCAAAGGTCTATGACCATTTGAAAGGAGTAAGAAACAGTATGTATAAAAAGAAAGTTGCTTCATTCCAAAACAGAACAAAGCAACTCCTCTTCTCCATACTCAATAAATTTATTAAGTTAGAGAGCAGTCTATTGAACAACTGCTCTCTGAACTGTAACCATTGATTATTTCAATAATAGACTTCTGATAGTCGCGGTTTTTTGTCCCGCCGTCATACGGATGAAATAAATACCGGAAGGCATTTCACTGGCATTCCACTGCACTTTATAAGTACCGCGGTTGAAATTACTATTAACCAGGGTTTCCACCTTTTCACCCAGCACATTGTAAATATCCAGTCTGACATCCGCTTTTTCATTCAGATCAAACCGCAAGGTTGTGGTTGGATTGAACGGGTTCGGATAATTCTGCTGTAATGAGAATTTTTCCGGCAGCGAAATCCTGGTTTCTTCTGTTTTTACCACAGAACCACCTGAACGTCCGGCAATAGCCAGCGTACTGAAGTGGGCAATGCCTGAATAGATTCGATTATGATAATAATCAACCACCGGCTGAATAATACCGGTTGAATCAAAATCCACATTAGCGCTATCATTATTCACATAATAAAGTGAAAGATTTTCCGGCTCAATATTATACTGTCTTAATAAGCCGCGCTTAAAAACTAATCCGGCGATCAGCGGTGAATCAAAATAATAGGGTTCCTTCAGAGTCGTGTCATTGACAAATACCTGAAAATTGATCGCATTCAGTATTTTCCGCTTACCATTACCAAAATTAACAGAATCGTCTTCTATATCAGCAAATTTTGGTAAACTGATATGAATGCGAATGTCTTCGGAAATACAGCCCACCGGAAAATAGAGCATTCCGCCATTGTAAATATTGAATGGATGTGGCATACCACTGATGATCCAGCGCTCCCCTTCTGTTAAGGTCTTGATGACTTTAATATCCTTAACAGGGCTTGGGTGATCCCGGGTCAAGGTAATTGTATTAATACTATCATCTGTAGTAGAATCTTCCACGATCAAAAATGATGTGCCAATACTATTATCCATATATGCATTGATCATCCCAAAACCTGTACTGGTTGAGTTAAACAGACCGGTTTCATCGATAGCACCAATGTCCATGCCGCGAACACTCCAGCTGTCTGCCATTGTATCCACTAACATTTCCTCATATTGATAATAGGCATTATATTGTACGGTTGATCCCACATTGATAATCGTGTCTTTCGGCAGTACAGTAAGTTTATGATCCAAATCGAAATCTCTTTGTTTTTGAATTCGAATAATAATTGAATCACTCAAATCATCTAACTCTGCTGTGACTTTGCCCATACCGACATTTTCGGCAACAAAGGTAGTATCATCCAGAAAATAGCCTAAACTATCGGGTGTGACAGTCAGCGCTACCAGTGTGTCGGTTTCATTCTTCAGGGAGTCAGAATAGAGAACCTTGAATCTGGTTGTATCGCCTGTAAAGAGAACACGGTTTTCTGCCCAAATCTTAATCTTTGGCTGTTCTGTATCGTCTTCGTCGTCATCTTCTACTTCAACTTCTATTTCAAGCGTATCCGCCAGGCCGCCTAATTGTGCGGTGAGATAACCTTCTCCAGCCATGTTGGCCACAAAGGTTGTATCATCTAAAAAACTACCCAGGGAATCAGGATAGACACTCAATGCTACGAGAGTATCGGTTTCATTTTCCATGCTGTCTTTGTAAACAACCTTGAAAAAAGCAGTATCTCCCGGAGCGAGATCATCATTTTCTCCGACAATCTCGATGGAAGGATCTTCGTATTCCGGATCATCATCAGGCACTTCAATCTCGATATCAGCGGTATCGGACAGATCACCAAATTGTGCAATAATGAAACCTTTACCGGCAGAGTCGGCAACAAAAAGATTCATATCGACAAAATGGCCTAATCTTTCCGGCACAACTGACCAGACTACGGTTGTATCGGTTTCCTGTTCAGCGGTGTCCACATAAACAGCGGTAAAAGCAATTGTATCTCCGACGGTTATTTCCGCCTCTTCGGGATTAACCCCGATATAAGGTAAATCTTGCGCGTATGCTCCTGAAATCAGGAATAAAAGTACTAAAAAAATTGAATAACATTGTTTCATAATGAAACTCCTTTCTTGATTAAACTAATATAAACCTAGTGATTATAATCACCAAATCATGTGATTTGTATCACATCCATCCTGGAAAGCTTTCATACTCTCCTTGACTTAAGTTTAATGCAAAAAACAGACCCCACTGGAAAAATAGCCATGCAAACTTGAGTTAAAGGTGGTGTATAACAAAAAAATCTTCCGAAGATTTCACAAACAATCTGAGGAACATTCTAGCCTGCATTATTCATATTTTTATGAATAATGCAGGCTAAAGTTCTTTACTCCGCTCGTCTATTTAATCTTCGGAATTGGTGCTCTTGCATTCTTAACTCAGGTTTTAATTGGAAGGTTTCGCTGTAATCTCTTTGATTCGCTGCTTGACATCCCTGATTTCAGGCAGGTTTTGGTTGAAAATGTTCCAGAGGTCGAGAAACTTCCGGTACTGTTCCAGGGCTTTTTGGTCGTCTCCCCTGGACTGGTAAGCAATACCTAATTCATAATGGTAGGAGGGGTGGATCAGGCGCAGGTCATTGCGGTCGGGATTGACATTCAGGATTTTTTCGTATTCAGCAATCGCTTTATCAATCTCCCCGTTTTTATAATAGGCCAGCGCTAAGACATTTTTGCGGGTAAGATTATAAATAATGTAGGTTTCCACCTGGGAAGGCGGCCGGATTTTCAGTTTATCCATGTTCTCCAGGAATTTAATCGCTGTTTTGTAAGAGCCAATCTCCACCATCTTTGAGGAAAAAACATAATCATAATAGAATTTTGTCCATTTCTTGCTTTGCAATAGATTAGAGATCAGTTCCGGTGTTTTTTCAGCTTCCTGGATAACGCCTTTTACATCGAGATCGTCCTTATTCAGCAGCATTTTAAACATTAGATACAGAGTGTTATTAAAATCAGCAGCGGTATCAAAATAATTTTCCATTTTATCCAGGGACTGCTGACTGAGAATATCTTCTCCCATGGCGTCATAAATCATATGCAGATAAAAATTTGTAATGGCGACTTTATAATCATTATCCATATTAGCGAAAATTGATTCCGCCATCTGCATATTATTAATGGCCCGGTCATATTCACCCAACCAAAAATTGAGAAATCCCTGCAATTGATAGCGTTCAGCTTTGATACCATTGGTTTCGGCCAGGTCAATGGAGCGCTTGACCCAATAAAAAGCCATATTATATTCCTCTAACAAGGCATACATATATCCGATGCGGAATTCCGAAAAGCCGGGATCAATATTTGAAGCATCTTCATATTTTTCAATGGCTTCACGGATTTTGCCCATGGCAAAATAAATATCCCCCATAGTATCATGGGGATTGGCATCATTGGGATATAGTTTCAGATAACGGCGCAGGTAGGTCAGCGCTTTTTCAAAATCCGCAATTTCAGGCTTCAGATAAATATAAACCATGGCATTCAATGCCGGCCCGTATTCCGGATCCAGGGCCAGGGCTTTTTCCTGTTCTTCGATAGCCCGGTCATCCCCCAATTCGAAATAAATAGTTCCCAATATATAGTGTACCTGCTTGTCGTCAGGAAATTCTTCGGCGATCTGCTCCAGGATTTCAATCCGTTTCATCAGATCATTTTCAATGGCATCGGCATAAGCGGCATCAATATAGAGTTGTTCCTTCCTGGATGATGATGCGGAAAAGGCCTTCGCCTTTTGAATCGCTTCATTGCGTTTTTGAATATTCCCGATATTATCATAGATCTGGGAGAGGACCAGGTAAGCCGAGGCAAAGGTCGAATCAAATTTGATGGCCCGTTGAATATAATTCAGCGCCTCGGAATTGTATGCCAGATAATAGGCTTCAAATCCTTTGATGTAATTTTCATAGGCTTTAATGGAATTCGTAGTAATGTCGGAAATATTGATATCCTGTTCGGCTTCGCGGGTGACCCCGATATTATCCACGATCTTTTTGGTCAATTCATCCACCATGGTGAAAAGATCATCAATTTTTTCACCGGTTACCTGCTCGGAGAAAAGATTGCGGCCGGTTTTGACATCAGCGATTTGGGCATTGAGACGGATATTATTACCGATCTGGATAATACTGCCATGCAACATGGTATTGACACGAGCTTCCCGGGCAACATCAGTGGCCACCTCTTTATTGACAGTCTCCATATTCTCATGTCCCGTTTTCCGAAGAATATCAAAGAGCCGCTGACTGCTGACCACTTCCAGTTTGTCAAACCGGGACAAATTAGTGATCAACATATCCACGATGATCTTTTCCAGATCCGGCTGGGCGGTCCGGTTATTAAAATACATGACAGCAATGGAAGGGGTTTGGGTTTCAAAATCCACAACCCCACGCTTATGTTTGAAAAATATCCCGGATAAATAAGCGGTTACCAGAATCAAGGCCATAAGCGCCACACTGGTTCCTATGATCAGATAGCGTCGTTTCTGCGGCGTCAGAATAATCGTGGTTGACTGCCGCACTTTGCTGCTGCGTTGCTTGCGTATTCCCGATTGCCAGAGGGCGCTGGAAGTTATGGTATTATCATAGCTATCTGAATTTTTATTAAAATAATTTAAATCAGCAATAAACTCATTGATTTTCTGATAGCGGTCGGCCGGCTCCTTGGCCAGCAGACGATTGATAATTGTTTCGATTTCCGCCGGAATATCAGGAATATACTTTGATAAGGGTTCAGGTTCATCATTCAGGATAGCATATATCAGAGCCTGGGGATATTCGCCGACAAAGGGCAAGCCCCCAGTGAGCATTTCATAAAAAAGAATGCCCAGGGACCAAATATCCGAGCGGTGGTCGACAGTTCCACCGGTGGCCTGTTCCGGTGACATATAAGCCACAGTTCCCAGGGTAGACCCATCGGTAGTCATTGACACGCCGGCCATTTTTGCCAGTCCGAAATCCAGTATCTTGGCAACACCATCTCTGGTTATAATAATATTACCCGGTTTGATATCGCGATGGACAATTCCCTTTTCATGGGCCTTGCGTAATCCTTTGGCAATTTGCAGTGTAATGTCCAGGGCTTCCGAAAAATCCAGTTGCCCTTTTTTAATTTTATCTTTAAGGGTTTCACCGTCGTAATATCCCATGGCGATGTAGAGTGATCCGTCATCGGTTTCATTGATCTCATAAATCGTGCAGATATTGGGATGGTCGAGAGCGGAAGCGGCTTTGGCCTCCTGAATAAAACGCTCTTCTTTTTCTTTGTCCTGGAGAAATCGGGAAGGAAGGAATTTGAGGGCTACGATGCGGTCAAGTTTTGTATCCTCTGCCTTGTAAACAACTCCCATGCCTCCTTCACCGAGTTGTTCTATGATCTTATAATGGGATACAACTTTTCCTATCACGTTTGTTTAGCCTTTGAATATGAATTATTTATCTCTCTTAATAATTAAGAGTGTCATATCGTCGTTCTGAACACCGCCTTTCGAAAATTCCATTACCTCAGCAGTCACCTTATTGATAATTTCCCGGCCCGGTAGTTTGCGATATTTTTTCAGGGCTTCGATCAGGCGCCATTCCTCAAAATACTTTTCATCATGATCGCCGGCTTCAGTGATGCCGTCGGAATATATGGTCAGCATATCACCGGGAGCCATTATTATGGTTTCCTGCTCATAGCAGGCTTTTTCCAAAAATCCCAGTACTGTCCCACCAACTTCCAAAAATTTTGACGAGCCGTCCGGCCGCATATAGATCGGCGGATTATGCCCGGCAATAGAATAGGTCAGTTCATGGGTTTTTGAATTCAGCACAGAATAAAAAAGCGTGGCGAATTTTTCGATCGCCGTGCTGTGAAAAAGCATGGTGTTGGATTTTTCCAGGCATTCGGAGCAGGAGCCGGTGGCAAAGCATTGGCCCCGTAAAGTCGCCTGCAGATTAGCCATGATCAGGGAGGCCGGGACGCCTTTTCCGGAGATATCGCCGAGACACAGCGCCAGTTCATCATCATTGATGGAAATAAAATCATAATAATCCCCGCCCACCTCTTTGGCGGAAACGGAAAATCCGGCAATATCATAACCGGGCATTGTTGGTGTTTCTTTGGGCAACAACTGTCCCTGGATTTCCCGGGCAATACGCAGGTCTTCCTCAATGGCGCGCAGGGTTTGTTCCTGCTTATAAAGCCGCGCGCTTTCGATTACCTGGGCAGACTGGGCGGCAATAATGGAGAGAATACGTTTGTCATTATCGGTAAAGCCCTTTTTATCCTTCTTGTTGAACAGATTCACCAGGCCGATCATACTTCCTTTGACATTCAGGGGCACGCTTAGCAGGGATTTAATAGGAAAGTCGGCATCATTCAATATCTTAAAGCGTGTATCCGATGAAAAATCATTGACAATCAGTGGTTTTTTATGCTGCAGCATCCAGCCTGATAATTGCACACCAAAATGATAAGGGATCTGGGATTCACGGTCATCGATCTTACGGATCATAGTCTGAAAGGGTTTATCGGAACTTTGTTCATCCAGGAGTGTAATGGTCCCCTGCTCCACATTCAGATGCTTGACACATTTATGAACGATGAGGTCGATCACCTGGTCCAGCTCCCAAACGCCGCTTATAGCGGTAGCGATCTCATTCAGAATTGATAATTCCTGAACCGACTCCCGTAATCGTTTGACTTCTGCTGATTCTTTACGAAATGGCAATTTACCCCTCACTCCGGATATTAAAGTTTATGATCATAAAACCGGATAATTATTTCCCGCTAAACACATGAATTTGGATGGCGTTTAACGGGAAAAACATCCTCCGGTCTTCAATTTATTTAAATGATTCCACAGCTTCTTCCACACTGTCAAAAGATTCAAAGACTTCCTGAAGTTTCATCTGGTAAAAAAGTGTTTCCAGTTTACTGGACGGACGGGCAATTTTCATTTCGCCGTCAGCGGCTTTCAGAGATGAATAGGAGGCCATCATTGAACCAAGGGCGGTGCTTCCGAACCATTTTACCTTACCCAGATCAACAACCACTTTCTTTTTTCCCTCTTCAATCAGTTTTTTGACATAAGGATGAATTTCCATTTTTACATTGATCATATCACCGGATAATACCAGTATAGTTACATCACCTTGTTGTTTTTCATTAATTTTCATTCTTTTCTCCTTTTAAACATTGCTGTCATTTTTTATATATTTTAGTAATATCAGTTTATTTTTCCCTTTATCATGGCTGTAATTTACATCATCCACCAGGGTCTTGATCATGGGAATGCCCAATTTTCCATCTTTATATTGCATAAAATCCTGTTCCGTATCAAATTCCTCGATTGCCCTGAAATTGATCTTTTTGCCCACATTGACGACTTCCGCGATGATGCGGTCCTTGTGGATCATCAGCGTCAGCACCGAACAATTATCCGGACTATAAAGCAGGCCATTACCAAAAGCTTCGCCCACAGCCACGGTAAAAACATCAGCGTCAGCAGCCGTCATGCCGTGCTGCTTGAAAATAAAATTGATCAGATCCCAGGTTTTTTCCTGGTTATTCAGATCACCTTCAATGGTTATTTTATAAGACATTTCCTACCATACTATTTTATTCCTAAACCTTCCCGGTCCATCAAAAATTAATAAACTGCGAACACAAATTAAAGAGAATAATAAGCGCAAAATTTCATTTTTCATAAAAGTTCCCAATTATGACGGAAATATTGTCCCGCGAACCTTCTTCATAAGCAAACTCAACTAACTTTTTGACAGCACTTTCCGTCGATTTATTATTTTTTATGATGGTCTGTAAATCTTCGCCATTATCATTCAATTTATCCGGCAACAAGCCATCGGAACAGAGCAGCAGGCGGTCACCATCCTGCAATTGAAAGAATGGCCGGTCACCGGGAAAAATATCCATTTTGTTCTCCTGTGCGGTAATGGAGCGGGTGATGATATGTTTCAGTTGTTTTTTCATTACAGCGTCAATCTCCTGTTCCGGAAATTTTTCCGCGTACTCATTGAGATAGGAATGGTCATGGGTTAATTGCTGAAACCCGCTGCCACTGTTCAGATAGGTGCGGCTATCGCCGATATTTCCCACCACATAATAATTTTTGGTTCCCAGCACCACTGTCAGCGTTGTGCCCATATTTTTCAGTATTGGCTTACCGGCTATGGCTTCACTGATCGCCCTGCGGGCATTGTCATTGATGGCCTGCAGGGAGCGCTTCATATTATATTCGTCAGGATTTTTTACAAATTCGTGAAAGATTTTTTTGCATTGGCTAATTGCGATCTTACTGGCGGTTTCACCACCGTAATTGCCCCCTACGCCATCGGCCACTGCCATAATAAATGCACCACTTTTTTCCTCATAGAATATCTTGTCCTGATTGGTGTCACGACGGCCTTTGATTGATTTTCCAAATACTTCCATATCCATTTCATTCACTCACATTTTTTAACGCAGAGAAACTTTCGCCTTCACAGAATAGGTCACGCCGGACAGGCAACCTTCCGTCTTCGTCCTTTGGACTACGCCGGACAGGCAACCTCAACCCTATTCCCCGATGACCTTGATCAGATAGCGTTTGGGCCGCTTACCGTCAAATTCGCCATAAAAAATCTGTTCCCAGGGGCCAAAGTCCAGTTTTCCCTCAGTAATGGCTACCACCACTTCCCGGCCCATGATCTGGCGCTTCATGTGAGCGTCGGCATTGTCTTCAAACCCATTGTGAGCGTACTGGCTGTGAGGTTTCTCCGGCGCCAGTTTTTCCAGCCATTTCTCAAAATCAGCGTGCAATCCCGGTTCATCGTCATTGATAAAGACACTGGAGGTGATGTGCATGGAATTCACCAATACCAGGCCTTCGGTAACACCGCTCTTGTCAACTGCCTCTTCCACTTTTGGGGTGATATTGATCAGCATTCTGCGCCGGGGCACTTCCAGGGTAACATCTTCGCGATAGGATTTCATAATACTCCTTTATTTTTCTAACTTTTGTATAACAATATAAATCTATAAATTTTTAGGGGATTTTCAATAGAGGAATTGATAAGATTTTTTGCCCGCAGATAAACACGGATAATGATAATCCCTGGGATTGTCTGTCTGATTTTGATTCGTGCAAATTTGAAATATATCTCAGTAGATGGTCTGAAC
>CAZCHS010000057.1:9365-10782 GCA_964498725.1 uncultured bacterium
GCACAATTTTCCGGCAAATTATAGTTTAACATCAGGAGAAATTATGCGCGTTAAGATAAAAGCAAAGTTGGATAAACCTTCCTTTATTCCTTTCAACTACCAATATCAACTGCATGCCGCAATCATTAATATTATTCAAAAATCTTCTCCGGAATATGCGGACTTTTTACATAAGATGGGATTTGATTACAAAAAAGAAATAGACAATCAGTCCGTAAAAACCCTGGTCCAAAAAAAATTTAAATTTTATACCTTTTCCTATCTAAATTTTTATCCTTACAGAACCACCGGAACCGGCTTTAAAAATGTTCATTATATTGATTTTATTTTCTCAACTTCTGTGGATAAAAATTTTGAGCATATGATCCTTGGACTCTTTGCTGATAATCAATTTTACCTGCAATTTAATCCACAAGAAAAAGCAACCTGCAAAATAGAACACGTTGAGACATTGCCCACTCCCGTTTTTGGCACAACTGAAAACTTTAAGTGCCTTTCCCCTATTTTAGTGAGATCGGAATCAGAAGACAGAAAACAAATTAGCCTGGATTACCTGAACCCAGACCAACGCTTAAAATTTATCAGTAACATTAAAAAAAACCTGGTTCGAAAATATGAAGCTTTTTATAAACAGAATTTTCAGGGTATTAACGCCTTCGATTTTAGTTTTGATCCGGAATACATCGCCAAAAAGAACGGTAAAATATCAAAACTGATCACGATACCAAAGGGAGAACATAATATTAAGCTCCGCGGATTTTATGCGCCCTTTACAATAAAAACTGATCCCAAATTGATCGAAATGGGCTATTCCGCCGGCTTCGGTGTAAACAATGCCATGGGATTGGGATGTGTTGAAAAAATATGATCGATCACTGAATAAGGTATTGAACTTGCGAATATGTAACAAACGGACATGAAGAAAAAAATTAACAACCCGGTTAAACGGTATCATGACACTGTGGTCTATTCTATCACTTCAAATGTGGCTAACAGGCGAACTTTTTTTAAACAAATGATTTGGTGTAATATGTGGATAGAAGTCCTTAGAGTCACAAAACTGAAATATCAGTTTATGCTGTATGCGTTTTGCCTGAATTATGACCATTTCCACATCCTCATTTTTCCAGATAATGCCATTGGAAATTGCTCACAAATTCTCCAGTTTTTGAAACGGAATACATCAAGAAATATTAATAAAATCCTGGGATATGATAAAATCAATCTCTGCAATGCAGAGGGCATTTCAAACTGTCGGATTGATGATCGCAACGACAATGGGAATTGTCGCCTACAAAGTGGTGAGCTTATGAGCGATCCCTCATCCCAAAAAACCATTGACGACATTTCCCAATGTCGCAGAAAAACAAACCCCAACCAAACCGTAGACGACATTTCCCAATGTCGGGTTGGCAGT
>CAZCHS010000057.1:10882-20518 GCA_964498725.1 uncultured bacterium
AAAAACAAACCCCAACCAAACCGTAGACGACATTTCCCAATGTCGGGTTGGCAGTCACAACGACAATAGGAATTGTCACCTACAGAGCGGTGAGCTTATGAGCAATCCCACATTCCAACAGCCCGTAAACGACATTTCCCAATGTCGCAGAAAAACAAACCACAACCAAACCGTAGACGACATTTCCCAATGTCGGATTGATGGTCACAATGACAATAGGAATCGGCGTCTGCCAGAACAGTATGCAATCTATTAAAATGAGGTGTAAACCATGACAGAACACAAAGATATTCAAAACCCCGACGATTATGATGAACAAAAATACCTGGAATTCCAATATAAACTGATGGATGAAAACACTTCCACCGAAGAACTTCAGGATATTTGCATGACCCTGGCGCACCTGCCTACCCAGCGGGCCAAAGACCTGCTGGCCGAGTTTGAACGCAGTGACCGGGCCGGTGAAGTGGCGTGGCTGGAATGCGCTATCGACGAAAACACAGGCTGGCTCCTGTCACCGGAAACCGAACAGGAGGAACGGGACTTCCTTGCTGTCCGGGTAATCGGAGAAATTCGGGAAAAGATTATCGACCTGGAAGGCAAGATCGACGGGCGGAATATCGAAATTACAAAAGACACAATTCGGCTGGAAGCTCTGCAAAAACTTTCACCTGTCTTTGAAACAGACCCCGATATCCAGGCCATCAAATCCAATATCCAAAGATGTCAGAGACTGATTGAAGAATATCAATTGGAAATCCAACTCAGTGACGCAGTCTCGGAAAAAATCCGGGAATCGATTCAAACAGATAAATATAAGGACATCGACCCCTGGGACCTGCGTGGAATGTTTTTGGATGGCGAGGGGTTGTGAGGTTGGTTGAATTGGTTGAATTGGTTGAATTAGTTGAAGTGGTTGAAGTGGTGTATTATAAATGAGGAGGTGTAGATGACTGAGCAAATGGAAATGTTTGAGAAAAATGATAACAATATTATGAACCAAAAAGGATTATTTACTTTTACGGGAAATCCAATAATTGATAATGGAATGGCCGTTTTGACAAATATCACTAATGAAAAAAATATTGAAAAAATTAATCCACAAAAAATAATTGACAATGTCCCAATATTTTTTGGAAAAATTAAAAACAAGTACAATGATTTAAACGCTAGTTCAAAAGAGTTAAAACACATTAAAAAAAAATTAAAACAACATTTCTATTCTATATATACTACAAATCATTATCTTCATGGAATAAACAATAAATCAAGTTATATCATAAATGCCACCATTAAAACTGAACAATTTGACGATTTAATCAGAAAAATAAAAATAACATATCCATCTATAAACATAAATATTCTGGATCAAAAAAAAGGAAAATGTCGAATATATAATAAAAATAAAACATATCTTGCAAAAGAAAATTTCATAAATTGTATTAATAAAATTTATCAAAAAAAATATAGAATAAGTAACTACTCTTTATCGACAGTTGAAGATAATGAAGAATATTTTGCCTCTTTCATTAAAGAAATAGAAGATGTGCTAAATAATAAATCTAAAATATTTACTGATAAAAAAAGAATTTGTGAACACAATATTTGTAATTTTTGTGGTAAAAAATCTGATATTCTGCTATCCAAAGATATTTTTCCGTTAACATCTGCAATGGGAGATTTTAACCATGGCAGAATATATATATGCAAATTTTGTTATATAGCGATATTATTTGCATTTATTGGATATATAAATTTTAAAAAAGAAGTAAAAAAAAGTGGAATGTATTTTTTATACCATTTTTCCAATCCCAATGTAATGTTAGAACATATCAAACTTCAGATTCAACATCTCCAAAAAGAAAAATTATCATCGCTACAAACGTATATTGGTGGAAAATATTCATCAATATTTGATGATTTGTTTATTAGAAGCAAACTATTAGAATCAATAAAAAAATATAACCCATCTGTCACTGTTTACATTTTATTAAATGACAATAGAGGAGCGCAATATGAAACAATAACTTTACCTTCCGGTGTATTAAATTTTTGGATATTCTTACAATCTACGAATTTACATAAAGAATGGGCAATGATACATTCGAAATTGAATAATGAACAAGATTATATAAATTTTAAAAATGGTATTATCAATTTTAAAAAGTATCTTGATGATAGTCATCAACCAATTTTAAAAATCGAAACAATAAAATCTTATCTTGAGGAGGTATCAAAAATGAACAAAGAATTATTTAATATTTGTGAAGATTTGGCTAAAAATCTAATTAAGTATTATAAAAAGTTGCATGAAAGAAAGCCGAATCATAGAAAAAATTGGGTAGAAGAATTTTATGATTTTTTCAATGTATCGCTAAAAAAACCATGGGATTTTTTTAATTATATTTATCAGTATAATAATGAATATTTTAGATGGACTGAGGGTGAAAATTTAATAGATGTTACATCATCAAAAATTTTACTCGAATCCAGCAAGAAATATAATTTATTGTATGGGTTGATCGAATATTTGATTTTGAATTCTTTAAATGATGTTGAATTAAAAAAATATAATGATTACGTAAAATCAAAATAAAAAGGAGTATTCTAATGAAACCAAAAAATTTATCAAAAGAAAACAGAAGATTTATCCATGGTTCCATGATAATAAATGCAACTGCGGGATCTTTGAATTTGGGAAAAGATGGTATTAAACGAGTAACAACAATGGGAGAAAATGGACAAAAAGTAACTTTTTCATACTTATCAGGTCAATTTATAAAGGCAAAAATAAAAGAAATTTTAATAGAAAATGGCGAAACTCTATCACTACCAGAAATTATTGAGGAATCAGGTACAAAAAAAACTCCAACAACATCATGTAATCCGTTCAAATATATTGACGATGATCTTTTTGGGTATATGAATGTGATTGAGTCTGGGAAACATATTAATCCAGGAACAACCAGAATCGCACCTTTCAAAATTTCATATTTTCTTGGAAAAGAGGGGGATTTAACTCGGGATTATGGTGTTAAACAAAATGGTGCATTAGTTGATGGTAAACTCACAACCAGACCATTAGATGACAATAATAGGTATTTTGCGTCTACTAGTTATTCTGGTTGTTTTAGTTTTGATGTAAACAATTGTGGGAGATTTTATAGAGGTAATATCGCAGGTTTTAAAAATTTATCAAAAAATTTTCCAATAGAAGATTATAAAAATATAATCGAAAATGAACATTCAGATGATGTAGAGATTGTTCTTAAAGAAAATATTAGATCAGAACGAATTCAAAAAATCATTAAAACTTTGCCGTATTTAAGCGGCGGGGCCCATAGATCAACAGTTTATACAGATTTGTCACCAAAATTTGTAGTATATTGTGTCACTAATTCAGGGAACCATCTATTTCAGGAAATTGCCTCAATATACGAACACTTTAATATTAACTCTTTAATTGAAGCAGTATCAGATTTCAGAGAAAATTTAAAGTCAGATATTTTTATAGCATTAAAAAATGGATTTTTAGAATCCAAAAGAAATGAAATCCTAAATGCTTTGATAGAATATAATAAAAATGAAAAGAATATATATAAATTTAATTTTGAAAAAGATTTAGGAGGGATAAACACGATCTCTAAAAAATTTGCTGATGAGATAATTCCAGATCTATTAAAAATTCAAAATATTTAATAGGCTCAAATCATGGAAATGTATAGAATTGTGATAAAAAGCAAAACAGCCTATTTTCGTAATGATGTCACCTGTACAAGTTATCAGGAATCATTTAATTGTCCTCCACTTTCTACCATTTATGGTTTGATTGCAGCCTCTTATGGTGAGTATAGATATGATATAAATATTGGTTATCTTTTTAATTATGAGATCAAGGATAGAGATTTTGAATTAGTGTTGAGAAAGGAGGATAAATATAAAAAATTATATTATCAAATGAAGATTGATAATAGGTTCAGTAGAAATGATATATTAAGAGGGTGTTTTGGGACAATACCAGTTATCCGGGAAGTATTATATAATTGCAAATTAATTCTTTATATAGACAATCTAAAAGTAGCAAAATCATTCAATCAGCCACAATATCCTCTTCTTTTAGGACGATCTGAAGATTTAGCTAGTGTAGATGAAAAACCCCAACTAATACATCTACAAAACATAAATAAACCAGTAAATTTTGGAAATACTATTATTCCTTTTAAAATCGGGAAAATAATACCAGGCAGAATTTCAAAAATGAATATCCAAATTTCACAAGATATACCAAGAAAAATAGAAAGACTTGGAATATTTAAGATTGTTGATCGAATTTGGGACAATATAGATATTAGTCAATTTGGTAAATATGATCCTGTCCATGATGTTGGAATTTATATTCATAAAGGTTTAAAAAGTGTTTAAAAATCTAGCTAAACCAGATGAAACTATTATTCAACACACTCAAAGCTGTTTAAATGTGGCACATGAATTATGTAAATTTTTATCAGATGAAATATCAGGAATTCTCGATACTGAATATATGAGTGGCAAAGATTTATTAATCCTTGCCACTGCATTTCATGATTTTGGAAAATATGCCCAGCCCTTTCAAAATAAAACATTAAACCCTGAATACAACGATGTATGGGGTTATAGACACGAGATTTTTTCTGCTGAATTTGTAGATTTAATAGATGACATTTCTATTGAAGAAAAAATTTTATTAAAATTAGTGATATTATCTCACCATAATAAAACTATCAATCAACTTGAAAAAGCTACTTTCAATTATAATCTGATTGGGTCTCCAATAATTGGACTACCAGTAAAAATAATAAATGCCATGAATAATAACAGAAAAGATGCATATTGTGAAGGAAAAGAATCAATAGTTAAATATTCAGAAAAAATAATAAATGAGATAAAAAATATTAGTTCAAATTTGAATATTAAAATTAATGGCAATATCAAAAAGTTAAGTAATGTTTTTGATATCATCCTTTCTTATTATAAATCTGTTAACAGTTTTGAAAATGATTTTAATTACAAAAAAATTGCATTTTTAAAAGGACTACTTGTGACATCTGATCATTTGGGTTCAGGCCATCAGGAAATATTATCAGTTGATAAAAATATAAAAAATTATTATTGTAATATGTTAAACATACCTGCAAAAGGGAAATTTCAAAGTATTCAAATTCAGTGCATTGAATCAAAAGGAAGATCTTCAGTTCTGAGAGCTCCAACTGGATCAGGTAAAACAGAAGCCGCTTTTTTATGGGTGAATGAAAATTTAAAGATGAATAAATTTTCAAGGATCTTCTACATATTGCCTTATACAGCCTCTATAAATGCAATGTTTAAAAGAATAAATAATTGTGAATTCGCAAGGGAAAAAGTAGATATACTTCATGGAAAAAACACAGCATATTTTTATGAATTACTTACAAAAGATAAAAATGAATCGGAAATCAATGAAACTATTGATACAATAAATTCTGAATTAAGAATGAAAAAATTTACTGCAAAAAGTATTGCAAAACCCATAAAAATTTGTACTCCTCATCAGATAATTAAAAATTTTTATGGTCTCAAACATTTTGAAGAATCTTTTATTCAGTATTACAATGGCCTATTTATCTTTGATGAAATACATTGCTATGATAAAGTGCTGCTTTCAGAATTAATTTGTACAATGTTTTATGTCAATAAAAATTTTAGCGGAAAATTTTTATTTATGTCAGCTACTTTCCCAACAATAATTGAAAATTTAATTAGAGAATATATTGGAATAAATTCAAAAACAATTTGTTTTAGCAATCCTGAACTAGAAAATTTTACCAGGACGCAGTTATTCTTAAAAAATGGCCTGATTGAAGAGATCGATAATATTTTATTAATACAGAAAAAACTAAACGACAATAAAAAAGTTTTAGTCGTTTGTAATACAATAAAAAAAGCACAAAAAATTTTTGATAAATTAGATTGTAATCATAAAATCCTTTTACATTCTGGTTTTAACACTAATGATCGAAAAATTATTGAAAATAAAATATTATCAGATAAGAAAAATCAATTATTGGTTGGTACTCAAGCAATTGAGGTTTCTTTAGATTTAGATTACGATTGTTGTTTTTCTGAAATCGCTTCCTTTGATTCTTTGATTCAACGGTTTGGAAGAGTTTACCGAAATAGAAAGAGAAATGACAATGTTTTTGGTAATGTTTTTGTATTTAAAGAAGCTGATAATGCAACAAAATTAATTTATAATGAAAAAATTAATGATCAAAGATTTGATATCGTTGAGAAATCTTTATTTGAATTAGAAAAATTGAATGGACAATCTTTAGATTTTGTTTCAATTACAAAATCAATAGATAATATTTTTTCCGCTGAATATGAGAATGAAATTAGAAAAATTATAGAAGATAATCTCAAAAAATTAGATAATGAAACGCTTATTCCAATGAGAGATTATTCTACTGAAACAAAAATATATTTTGATCAATTTGATGGAATAAAAGTCTTACCAGAAGAATATAAAAAATTGTATATAAAATACATCCAGAATAAAAGATATATTGATGCTGATAATTTGCTGGTCACATTATCTGAAAGAAAGCTGTTTCATTATTATAGACAGAACTTAGTGTTTCAAGATAAAAATTATGGTAAAAATATATTTGTAACAGACAGTAGTTTTATTGAATATACAAATTCAAAAGGTCTTTTTTTGTTAGAAAATATGCAAGGAGTAATTTTGTAATAAGAACCCTCTAATGACCATCAGAATTCTCATCAACAATTTTGAGGTAAAATGAAATATTCTGCAATACATAATCCAGGGGAAAAAAACCGTAGGCGACATTTCCCAATGTCGCTGGTGCAAAGAACAAAAACCATGAAAAAACTATGATCGAAAAAACCGCCATCACCGCCACCCATATCAACTACTTTTTCATCTGTAAAAAGAAGTTGTGGCTCTTCATGCACCAGATCAACATGGAACAGGAATCGGACATTGTGAAAATGGGCAAACTGATCCACGAAAGCAGTTACGACCGCAAGGTGAAAGAGATCAAAATCGGTGAAAACATCGTGCTGGATCATATGGATGTAAAATCAAAAACCATTCACGAGGTGAAAAAATCCAACAAAATGGAAAGTGCCCATAAGTGGCAATTGAAATATTATCTCTATTGCCTGCGGGAACATGGGATCAATGATTTCAAAGGGCAGTTGGATTACCCGAAACTGAAGAAAACACAGACTGTGGCATTGACGGAGGATGATATTGTGGAAATAGAAAAGGTGATCCGTGACATTGAAAAGATATTTACCGGCGATATACCCAAAGCTGAAAAGAAAAAAGCCTGCCGGAAATGTGCTTATTTTGAATATTGCTTTTTGTAAAATCCGGACAATGGGAATTGTCCGCTACGGGTTGTGTTTTTTTGGACAATCGGACAATGGGAATTGTCCTCCACGGGTTGGGCTTGTGGATGACATTCCAAAATACCGGTAATTGCGGAGAGGTAAAATTGAAACGAAACTATTACATATTGAACGACGGAAGATTACGGCGAAAAGACAATACTTTTCTCTATGAAAAATATTCTGACAAAGGTGAGGTGGAATTAAAGAAAACCATTCCCATTGAGACAGTGGACTCCTTTTTCTGCTATGGAGAAAATGATTTCAATTCGAAATTTTTCAATTTTCTCAGTGAAAATGGAATTGTGCTGCATCTTTTCAATTATTACGGCTATTATTCCGGAACATTTTATCCCCGGGAAAAGTTAGTGGCCGGTGACGTTTTGCTGCGCCAGGCAGCGGCTTATCTATCCGAAGAAGATCGAATGTATTTTGCCTATAATTTTATTGAATCGGCACAATTTCATATTTTACAAAACCTGAAAGAACGCCGGGATCTGCAGCCATTACAAAAAATTATTACTAAAATCGAGCGGGAATCCAATCATTTAAAATCCGCCATAACTGTCAATGAACTGATGACCATTGAAGCGAAAATCCGTAAACTTTATTATAGCAGCTGGGACCATTTTTTAGATTGGGAGGATCCCTTTATCAGCCGCACAAAACAACCGCCGCAAAACTCCATCAACGCATTGATTTCCTTTGGCAATTCCCTGATGTATTCTGTTGTGCTCGGTGAAATTTATAAAACCCAACTGAATCCGACCATCAGTTACCTGCATGAACCCGGTGTTCGCCGCTATTCCCTGGCTTTGGATATTGCGGAAATATTCAAACCCTTTATCGTTGACCGGTTGATTTTCAGGTTGATCAATAAAAAAATGCTGAAACTGGAAGAATTTGATAAGGATTTAAATTGTTGCTATCTCGGTGACACCGGCAAAAAGATTTTTCTGCGGGAATGGGAAAAGCAATTGTCATCCACCATCAAACACCGGCAATTAGGCCGGAATGTATCATACAAGCGATTAATTCGCCTGGAATTGTACAAAATGATCAAACATTTACTGGGCGAAAAAAAATATAAGGTGTTTCACAGATGGTGGTGAATTTAGTTAAATTAGTTAAAGTCGTTGAGTCCGGTACATCCCAATTCAACCACTTCAACCAATTCAACCAATTCAACCAATTCAACCAATTCAACCAATTTAACCAATTCAACCAATTCAACCAATTCAACCAATTCAACCAATTCAAAAAGGAGAACAATTATGGACAATAGAAAAAAACTTGAAGATTTGAGAGTCTACATTCAGGCCTTTGAATTTTCTAATCTGATCTGGTCAATATGCAGTGAATGGAATTTATTTGCTAAAAAAACTATTGGTGAACAAATGGTAAGGTCTGCCGATTCAATGTCGGCTAATATAGCTGAAGGATACGGTCGGTTTCACTATAAAGAAAATCTTAAATTTTGTTATTATGCCAGGGGCTCATTTGAAGAAACAAGGGATTGGATAAAAAAGGCTGATTTTAGAAACCTTATACCTGAAGATCATAAAAATCAACTCCAGCAGTTTATGGAGTCCTATCCAAAATCACTAAATGCTTACATTAAATATATCAGAAAATGTATGGAGACCAAATAAAATGATTAACACAATTGACTCAGCCCCCCACTTCAACCACTTCAACCACTTCAACCAATTCAACCAATTCAACCACTTCAACCAATTCAACCACTTCAACCACTTCAACCAATTCAACCAATTCAACTAAACCATGTATTACCTGATTGTTTATGACATCGAGGAAAAAAGAGTAAATAAAGTGCACAAATTCCTTAAAAAGTATATGCACTGGATTCAGAATTCTGTATTTGAAGGGGAATTAACACCGGCCACTTTAGTAGAAGTAAAAATGGGGCTGAAAAAAATCATTGACAAAGAGATGGACAGTATCTTAATATTTAAATTAGGGACTGAAAAATACTCCGGCAAAGAGGTTATCGGTTATGAAAAGGCACCGATTGATCAATTTCTGTAATTTTGCAGTGAAAGGGTAATAATGTTTTTTGTCCTCTGAAGTTTTCTGCATTTTTCCTTGTTTTTGAATAATTTTTTGATGATCTTTGACATCATGATTTTTTAAATGACTGTTTTTGAACTCTATAAATCTCACCAGTAATGGAATTGAAAC
>CAZCHS010000058.1:0-20188 GCA_964498725.1 uncultured bacterium
GTTAATTATTTTTAATTTGAAAATTAAAATTCACATTGTATCTTTATTGTAGAAACAAAAAAAATAAAGGTGCAATTATGGAAACAAAAGTTCAGAAATGGGGAAACAGCCTGGCAATAAGAATTCCTAAAACTTTTGCAGTGGAAACACAAATAGTGGATGGTTCAGAGGTTGACTTAAAACTTACCAATAATCAGTTAGTCATAACTCCCATTAAAAAGAAACAATATAAACTCAATGATTTACTCGCTGAAGTGAATGAATCAAATGTTCATGATGAGGTTGATTACGGTGAACCGATTGGGAAAGAATTGCTTTGAGAAATCATGATTATATTCCCGGTCGAGGTGACATTGTATGGCTGAATTTTAATCCCCAGGCAGGCCATGAGCAAGCGGGTAAAAGGCCGGCAGTTGTAATTTCACCAAAAAGTTATAATGCAAAAGTCGGATTAGCACTATTCCAACCGATTACAAAAATTAAAAAGGGATATCCCTTTGAAGTGGAATTGCCTATGGGATTGCCGGTTTCCGGTGTGATCCTATCTGACCAGATAAAAAGTCTCGACTGGATCACAAGGAATATAACCTTTATCTGTCGTCTACCCTTAAATTATATAAAAGAATCAATTGGCAAGTTAACTGCTCTGTTGGAATAATTCATTTTTAATTATACAACTTGTCCCAATTTAAATTACTATTCGTTTCATTCGTGTCATTCGTGGACAAAAAATCTTTCGTATTTTCCATGTATTTCTTGGTCAAAAAAAAATCAGCGCCCATTCGCATGATTGGCAGGCTCATATTTCTTTTGCAAAAACAGTGATTTTTTATTCTATTATACTTATATTTTCTCTGTTGAAAAACCTATAAAACAATTGAAAATCAAAACACTATAGAATTTGGAGTTCACATGCTTGATATAAAAAAACTGAGAGAAACCCCAGAAGTTTTCCGAAAAGGCCTGCAAGCCAAAAAAGCCGGGGCCAAACTGGATGAGATATTAGCCAATGACGAAAAACGGCGTAACCTCATCACAGAAGTCAATGACCTGAAAGCGGTGCGCAATAAAGTATCCAAAGAAATAGGAGACCTGAAACGCAACAAAGAAGACGCTTCCGGTAAAATTCAGGAAATGCAAACCGTCAGCAAAAATATCAAGGCGATGGACAACCAAATTACAGAACTGGAAGAGCAGTTGAACAACATTCTGGTGACTTTACCCAACCTGCCCCACGAAACCGCGCCGATCGGATTTACTGAAGATGACAATGTCGAGGTTTCAAGTTGGGGAGAAAAACCGGCCTATGCTTATGATTTGAAAGACCACCTGGATATCGCTGAGAATTTAGGTATTCTCGATATGCAGCGGGGCGCGAAAATTTCCGGCTCCGGCTTTCCCCTGTTCATTGGCAAAGGCGCCCGCCTGGAACGCGCGCTGATCAATTTCATGCTGGACTTTCACACGGAAAAACATGGCTATACGGAAGTCTTTCCGCCTTTCCTGGTGAGTCGCAATACCATGTATGGCACCGGCCAGTTACCGAAAATGGAAGACGATATGTATCATTGCACGGAAGATGACCTCTTTCTGATTCCCACTGCTGAAGTACCGGTAACCAATATTCACAGTGATGAAATTATGCCTGAAAATGACCTGCCAAAAAAATATGCCGCTTTCTCCGGCTGTTTTCGTCGTGAAGCCGGCAGTTACGGCAAAGAAACCCGCGGTCTCTCCCGCCTGCATCAATTCAACAAAGTGGAAATGGTACAATTCACCCGCCCGGAAGAATCTTACGAGATTCATGAAAAATTATTAAAAGACGCGGAAGATATTTTGCAGGCCCTGGGGCTTCCTTACAGAATCCTGAACCTCTGCTCCGGCGATTTAAGTTTTGCCGCGGCGAAATGTTATGATATCGAAGTCTGGGCGCCGGGCAGCGAAAAATATTACGAAGTCTCCAGTGTCAGCAATTTTGAAGATTTCCAGGCCCGTCGCGCTAATATCCGCTATCGTCGCGAAAAGGACAAAAAAGTGGATTTCGTGCATACACTCAATGGTTCCGGCGTCGCTACCCCAAGGCTGGTGATCGCCTTACTGGAAACCTATCAGCAAGGAGATGGCACAGTAAAAATTCCGGAAATTTTGCGGCCATACACCGGATTTGATACCATTACAAAATAAATTAATGAGCGGATAATGATATACCTGAAAAGCCTCATTCTGATAATATACACCATCTTGTTAGCGGCCCTGACACTGGTGATGGGGCTTTTTGACCGCAAAGGCGTGCTGCACGGTAAAATAATGCGTCACTGGGCCCGAACACTCTTAGTCTTTTCAAAGGTTAAATATGATATTGAAGGGACGGAAAATCTTGCCCAGGCCAATCCGGCGCTGATCATTATCAATCACGAAAGCGCACTGGATATTCCTGTGGCTATTGCCGCCTTGCCGATTAATTTAAGGTTCATATTCAAGATAGAATTGCTCTACATTCCGATTTTCGGCTGGGCCATGTGGCAGGGCAAACACATTGCCATTAATCGCAGCAAGCCCAAACAGGCGATTCGCGCCATCAATAGTAAATCCGGTGATATTATCACGCGTAAACAGAATATCATTATCGCGCCGGAAGGGACGCGGTATTCCGACGGTAAAATCGGCCCCTTTAAAAAAGGGGGATTCAAAATTGCCGAAAAATATGACATCCCAATTATTCCGGTCACCATGATCGGCAACCGCTTTTGCAATCCCAAAAATTCCATGAAAATCTATCCCGGAAAAGTCCGGGTTGTCATCGGTCCGGCTGTCAAAGCATCTCAATATGAAAATCTTGACGATTGTATACAGGATGTACGGGCCATAATGATCGCGGCCAAAGAGAAACACGAACCAAAATTGGAGGCTTCCCGTGCTTAATTGTTCTGAAGGCCTGGTTTGCGAACCCCGCAAAAAACTCTCACGGCCGGAAAAGCATCTCTACAAAATATGGCTGGACAAAAATTTCCAGTTGGAACATTTACAGACCCTTTCGGGGAAAGCCCTGAGCATTATCAATTCCGGGCACCGCAATGAATCCGAAGGGCCGGATTTTTTAAATGCCATGCTCCTGTTAAATGACACCCTGCTCACCGGCGATATTGAAATTCATATCGAAAATAAGGATTGGTATTTACACGGCCATGACCAGGATGAGAATTACAACAAGGTTGTTCTCCATGTTATCGAAGCCGATACAGAAGACCAATCGATTCCGCTGGAAAATGGAAACACCGTCGAAATTCTGAAATTAAATTTTGATAAAGCCAAGGCCGATCCGGTTATTCCACCATGCCTTGAATGGGATAGGTTGAATTTTGACAAATTTCGTGATGTTATCGAAGAATACGGCAGCAAACGGTTTCAGCGTAAAACCTTACAGGCGCGAAAATTATTATTACAGCATCAGCCGGAACATTATTTCTTCATTGGCCTGCTGGATGTAATGGGTTACAGTCAAAACCGTCACGCCATGAAAAACATTGCTAAACATATTTCCTTTGACAAACTCTATAAAATTATGGAAACCCTGCCGGAAACCGGGCGATTAGTGACTATGGAAACCCTTTTGCTGGGCATTTCCGGGCTGCTGAATGAAGATTTTCAGAAATACTATAACAATGACGCTTATTTTTCCGGACTAAAGCAAAAATGGGCAAACTTAAAAACCAAATATCAATTATCAGCGATCAAGGAACCGGACTTTCATTTTGCCGGCACCCGTCCGGTGAATTACCCTCATAAACGGTTGGTGGCACTGGCGCAGATTCTGGTAAATATCTTCCCGCAAAAACCGGGACAATATTGTTTGAACACGCTTTTTTCGGGACGGGATGCAGAAAAAATTCTGGATATGCTACGGGAAAAATTTCAGATGCCTGCCGGGATGTGGAAAAATCATCCCTTATTTTCTTCCCATCACAGCAATGTACTGATCGGCAACAGCCGGTTGATGGATTTTATTACTAATATCATGCTGCCTTTTGCCCGGGCACTGAGTTCGATCCTGAAAAATGAACAAAATGCAAATTATTGCATAGCAATCAACAAGCAAATACCCCGCGGCGCAATGCCCGGAAAAATAAAAAAATTACTGCATCGACTGAATATTCCGGAATCCAAAATAAATTCAAATTATCTTTTGCAGGGATGCATTGAATATCATAGATTATTCTGTGATCTGGAATTGTGCGATATGTGTCTTTTGGAGAACACGATTGAGCATTAAGAAAATATTAACAAAAGATGAATGTAAAGAGCGTATTAGAATAGATCAGCAGGAAGGCAAAAAAGTAGTCTTCACTAACGGCTGCTTTGACGTCCTGCATGTGGGACATTTGACATTGTTGGAAAAAGCAAAAAGTTTCGGAGACCGCCTCTGTGTGGGGATTAATTCCGATGCTTCGGTAAAAATTTTGAAGGGCGAAAACAGACCCATAAACAGCCAGGAAGACCGAACGCGATTACTGGCAGCCCTGTATGTGGTTGATTATGTGACTGTTTTTGACGAGCAGACTCCCTGTGAAATTATTTCCTTTCTCAGGCCTGATATTCACGTAAAGGGCGGAGATTATGATCCCAATGATTTTGATAATATGCCGGAAGCAAAGGTGGTGAAAGAATATGGCGGAACAATAAAAATTATTAACCTTGTCGAGGGAAAATCAAGTTCCAATATTATCAAACAACTGTAAGCTAAGAATTTAACATTTTGAAAAAACAAATTCCTGGCATAGCTTTAGCCTTAAATCTAACTGAATTAAAAAATCCGAGGAATCATGCGTAATTACAAAAATAATTTAGTCAAAATTTCAAGCATCATATTTATTTTTATTCTAACAGTCAATGGCAAAGGAATCAAACACCAGAATGTGGAAGATACAGTCACCAATCAGGAGACGGCTGTAGTGGAAAATTCACCGGAGTTGTTTGAATTACTATTCGCCGAAGCCAAAAACTATTATGTAGAAGCCCTGATCGGCAATCACTTCACCGATACGACAGATGTCAAATTCTGTCTGGACCGGACATTGGAAATTGTCTCCGAGATCAGCGAACTGGATAGTTTGACCATGTTACAGCGGGATGATTTCCGCCGCTTTTGCGAAAAACTGAATTCCGATTTTAAAGGCCAGTTTTCATGGGTCAATGGCGATGAAGGCTCCTTTCAGAATGCCCTCATTGAAGATGACATCAGCAAATCTCTTGCTGACACAATTGACCTCGGCGACGTAGATAAACTGATCGTTTTGGAAGACGAAGAGGGTAATTTACCCCTGGTGACCTCGGCGAAAATAGAACGGATCATTAAATACTTTCAGACCAAGCAAAAAAACAATTTTCAGCAATGGCTGCAAAATGCCGATTATTATGAAGAAATTGTCCGGCCTATTTTAAAAAAAGAAGGCCTGCCTGAATACATTTTTTATTTGGCATTGATCGAAAGCGGTTACAAAACCAATGCTTATTCCCATGCTCATGCGGCCGGCCCCTGGCAATTCATTGCCTCCACCGGCGCCTATTATGGCCTGAAGCGAAACTGGTGGGTGGATGAGCGCCGCGACATTATCAAAGCCACAATCGCTGCTGCGCAGTATCTCAGCGATTTGCATGATTACTTTGATGACTGGTACCTGGCGATGGCAGCCTATAATTGCGGAAAATTAAATGTACTGCGTGCAATTCGACGCGAAGGTACCCGTGATTATTGGAAATTAAAGACCTTACCCCGGGAAACCCGAAATTACATTCCTTCCTTTATGGCAGGTTTAAACATTGCAAAGGACCCGGAAAAATACGGTTTTCAAAAGCCGGAAAATACCATTTGGGAATTTGAAAATGTACTGATCAACGGCTCCTATGAATTAGAATCATTGGCAAAAATGATCGGTGTCAGCGCGAAAGAACTTAAAGAATATAATCCCGAATTAAGACGCTGGGTGACTCCTCCCGATCAAGAAGTCTATAAATTAAAAGTTCCGAAAAATAAAGGGAAAATTCTGGCGGCCAAACTAAAAGACATTCCCAAAGAAGAAAAGCATACGCAGGAATTTGTCACCATTCGTGTCCAGTACGGCCAAAACCTCAGTTATCTGGCAAAAAAATACGGCTCTACGGTGTCGGCTATTGTTTCTGCCAATAATATTCGAAATGTCAATCAATTGAAAATCGGCCAGTATCTGCGAATTCCCAAAAATTCCTACAACTCTCAACAATATGTTACCAAAAAATCCGGTAATGGCGTGCATACCGTAAAAAAAGGTGAATCCCTTTATGAAATTGCCAGAGCTTATGGTGTCAGCCTGAGTTCCCTGCGCTCCCGCAATAATCTTTACGGCCGCCGGTTTATCTATCCCGGCCAGAAACTATACATTCCCGGCACTAATGCCACAGCACAAACTGCCACTACCAAGAGTAAAGACAAAAAAATATTTCACATTGTCAAAAAAGGCGAATCTCTCAGTGAGATTGCTGACCAATACAAAGTCAGCCTTAGCAAAGTCCGTTACTGGAACAATATTTATGGCCGTAAATTTATCTATCCCGGCCAAAAAGTAACTATTTATCTATAAGAAGGATTTTTGTTGAAAAAAGACAAAATACTCACAATCGTCATTTTGGTTTTTGTTTTTTTATTCATTTTAGCATTATACTCAGGACTAAACAAAAATGACTATTCCGGTGACACTTTCAGCAGCCGGGACAAAATTGCCCTGATCGACCTGAAAGGCACGATCATTAGCGCCGATAAACTGACAACACAACTAAAAAAATACCGTGAGCGTGACGATGTCAGAGCATTGGTGCTTCGTATTAACTCCCCGGGCGGTGGGGTGGCTGCTTCCCAGGAAATATATGAATCGGTGAAACGCTTTCGTGATTCCGGTAAACCTGTGGTAGCCTCGATTGCATCCGTCGGCGCTTCCGGTGGATATTATGCAGCTGTCGGGGCTGATAAGATCATGGCCAACCCCGGCAGTATTACCGCCAGTATTGGCGTGATCGCCACTTTTCCAATAATCGATGATCTCTTGGAAATGATCAAAGTGGAATACAAAACCCTGAAAACCGGAAAATATAAAGACACCGGCTCGCCTTTTCGTGATTTTACCACCGCAGACAGCCTGGAAATGGCCGGCATTATCGAAGATCTTTATAATCAATTTTTCGATGCCATCGCGAAAGAACGAGGAATTGAAAAAAATCACTTGAAAAAAATCGCTGACGGGCGTATCTTAACGGGTTTACAGGCTTTTAAAGCCGGGCTCATTGATACGCTGGGAACACGGGAAGACGCCATTGACCTGGCCGCAGTTTTAGCAGAGGTGAAAGACCCTAAATTAATTACTCCCAGCAAGAAAAAAGTGACCTTATTTGATCTTTTATTTGGCGATTTAAATGAAACCAAAGCATTATTGAACAATGAACCAATTGTAAAATATATATTAAAATAAAAAGGAGACAAAAAATGGTTAAAGCCGAAATCGTTGATGTACTGGCAGAACAAACCGGATTGACAAAACTTGAAACCAAAACAATTGTTGAAGGTGTTATATCCACAATATCAGAATCTTTACTCAGAGGCGAAAGAGTAGACCTCAGAGGATTTGGAAATTTCAATGTAAAAATCCGCAAAAGCAAAGTAGCCAGAAATCCCAATACTGGCGAAGAAGTAATTGTACCGGAACGGGCTGTGCCTGTTTTCAAACCTTCCAAACATTTTGTCCAACAGGTAGATGCCGAACATAAAAAAAGAACAGAAAAATAAATTAAAGGGAACAGGAGAAACTCATGCCCAGCGGTAAAAAGAGAAAAAGACAAAAAATTAAGACTCACAAAAGAAAAAAACGCAGAAGAAGAGATCGTCACAAGAAAAAATAATTAAATTTTGATTGATGATATTTTGAAGGTGTATTCATAAATTGTATATTATTGAATACACCTTTTCTTTTTTTAATTATTTAATTTTTGGTACAATAATCATCAAATGCCCATGAATAATAAAACAAATATTTTGACTGTCTCAGAAGTGGCAGACCGGATTGAAGCGGTGATCAATGATTACCTGCCGTCGGTTTATGTTGAGGGTGAGGTCTCCAATTATTACCGCAGCAAAGCCGGCCATATCTATCTCTCTATCAAGGATGACAAAGCATTGGTTAATTGTGTCGTCTGGAGTTATAATGCCAATCGCATAAAATTTCAAATTGAAGATGGCATGCGCGTGGTGATCTTTGGCGATGTGGTTACTTATAAACTTCGCTCCCAATACCAGATAAAAGTTTTGAGCATTCGCCCTTCGGGAATGGGATATCTCTATCTGGCCTTTGAGGAATTAAAAGCAAAACTGGAAAAAGAAGGGCTTTTTGATCCAAAACATAAAAAACCAATTCCAAAATATCCGACCCGTATCGGTGTGATCACCAGTCCTACCAGTGCCGCTGTACGGGACATTATCCAGGTAAGCGGCCGCCGCAATCCTGCCGTGCAATTGGTAATATATCCGGCAGTGGTGCAGGGAGAGGAAGCAGCAGAAACCATTATCCATGGCATCCGACATTTCAATGCTGCGGATGAGAACAAAGTGGACCTGATCATTGTCAGTCGCGGCGGCGGTTCGATTGAGGACCTGTGGTCTTTTAACGAAGAGTCAGTTGTCCGGGCGATTTATGATTCGGAATTACCTGTTGTTACCGGTATTGGCCATGAGATTGATTTTACCTTATCTGATTTTGCAGCGGACTACCGGGCGCCGACACCATCAGCAGCCGCTGAGGAATCCATCCCCAATCTCCAGGAAATACGGGACAGCTTTGACGCCCTGGAAACAAAAATGATTAGCACTTTTAAGTATTTGTTTGACTCCACAACCATACAGGTTAGGCATTTAAACCGGCAGATTGCCCTCTTGAACCCGGCGACAACTATTTTGAATCAAATCCAGCACATTGATGACATGGAGCGGCGGCTGCAATATCAAATCCAAAACAAACTCAAGGAATACCAAAGCCAACTGGAATACCTGAGCGCCAGCCTGAAGTCCCTCAATCCCGAAAGCATTTTAGAGCGGGGCTATGCAATAGTTACCGATAAAAATAATAATTTTTTGAAATCAATAAAGAATGTTCATTTAGAAGATAAATTAACTATTAAATTATCAGACGGAAAATTAAATACTTCGGTTCTTTCCATTACGGAAAATAATAATAAAGGCGGAGAAAAAAATGAGTAAAAAAATTTCCATTGAGAAAAATATTAAACGAATGGAAGAAATTGTGGATAAACTGGAAAACGAAGAGCTGGATATCGAAAAAGCCTTGTCACTTTTTGAAGAGGGTATTGGCATTTCACAGAAATGTCATCAACGCCTTGGCGAGCTGGAAAAACGGGTGCGCCTGCTGACCAAAGATTCCGAAGGCAATCTGGTAGAATCCGATATTAAAGAAGCTTAGGCTATGAAAATTTCTCTCCACTTACATCCGGAACGCAAAAAAGTCAAAACAATCCTGCCGGGCATTATCGATTATTTAAATGTCAATGGCCACCAGGTTTTTATTTGTGAAAAAGACCGGAATCTGTGCCGAAATTATGACGTGATACTTTTGAAAGGTATTGAAGAGTGTGTCAGCATTCCGGTGGACCTTGTGATCAGTATTGGCGGTGACGGAACCTTTATCGGAGCAGCCCGGTTGATCGCAGGCACGGAAATACCAATCATCGGTTTGCATTCCGGCGGCCTGGGATTTCTCGCGGAAGTATTACTGGAAAACTTTGAAACCAAACTGAATGAATTTTTTAAAGGCCACTATTCCATTGAAAAGCGCAAAATTCTTGAAACGGAGATTGTTTATCCCAACCATTCCAAAAAATATAACAGCATTAATGATATCCTGATCCATCGCAACCAAACCATTGGAATGTGTAAATTTATCACCTATGTGGACGGCGATTTTTTGAACACCTACCGGGGCGACGGTCTGATCATTTCAACCCCATCCGGTTCCACCGCCTATAATATGTCGGCCGGCGGACCGATTATTTTACCTCATCTCGATATTATTACGCTCACACCGATCTGTCCACACTCTCTCTCCGCGCGTCCCATCATCATTGGCGGTGACCAGGTTGTAAGCTTTCAACTGGAGAAAAACCGAAATGTACTGGCTCTGGATATCGACGGACAGGAAAGAGTTTTACTGGAATCAGCGATCAAAGTTAATATAAAAAATTCCTCTCACTCACTCAATGTGGTAAGATTTGATGATTACTCATTTTTTAAGACTCTGCAAACCAAGTTGAATTGGGGCGTGGATAAACGAAACGAAAATTAATAGAGGCTAAGAATGAATAAAACAATACATAAAACAAAAAACATCGCCCTGGTGGCGCATGATAATATGAAGCCGGAGTTACTGGACTGGGCCCTTTACAATAAAAAAACACTGGCCCGCCATCATCTTTTTGCCACCGGAACAACCGGCAGTTTATTAGCAGATACACTGGATACAGCTATCAATACCATGCAAAGCGGCCCATTGGGCGGCGACCTGCAAATAGGGGCACTGATCTCTGAAGGAAAAATTGACTTCCTGATCTTTTTCTGGGATCCTCTGGAGGCGCAACCCCATGATCCGGATATTAAGGCGTTATTACGAATTTCAGCCGTCTGGAATATTCCTGTGGCCTGCAATCGCGCCTCAGCTGATTTCCTCATCAGTTCAGACCTGATGAATGAACCTTACACCCGCCGCATTATGGATTATGAAGCCTACAAAAACCGGTACAAAAAATAAATGACCGGTACGCTGATCAATATTATCGCAGTTATAGCCGGCAGTACCATCGGACTATTATTCAATAAAAGCCTGCCGGAAAAAGTGATCAAGCCGGTTTTTCAGGTTATTGGATTATTCACTCTTGTACTGGGCATTTCAATGGCCATCAAAGGGGAGGAAATCCTGCTGATAATTTTCAGCCTGGTCTTAGGAACAATTATTGGTTCCGCTCTGGATCTGGATAACAAATTTCAAAATTTCAGCAACTGGCTGCAAAAAAAAATCAATCTGAAAAATGAAAAATTTACGGAAGGACTGATCACGGCCTTTTTATTATTTTGCATGGGCTCCATGACGATCCTGGGGGCTTTTGAGGAAGGACTTGGCGGAAAGCCCAATTTATTATTAGCCAAATCTGTACTGGATGGTTTCTCCTCAATAGCACTGTCTGCAGGACTGGGAATTGGTGTTATGTTCTCAGTTATTCCATTGTTGATATTTCAGGGTGGATTAACCCTGTTAGCGGCCTTTCTTGAGCAATTTTTTACACCTGCCATTATCAATGAATTAACAGCCACCGGCGGGATTTTGTTACTGGGACTGGGATTGAATATTCTGGAACTCAAAAAAGTCAAAATCATGAATATGTTGCCGGCCCTGATCATCATTGTCTTACTGGCAATCTTTTTTACATAAATTTGATTTGAATCAAGCCTTTCATCAACAAATTTTCATATATTAATAAATAGATTGTTATTAATTATTATTTGCCCACGGAGGTAAAGATGAAAACTTTGAGACCCCTGATTATGTTGCTGGCAATTTTCCCGCTGGTATTCGCACAGCAGGATGTTGAAGAAATGATGAAAAAAATGCAGGAACAGGTCAATACGGAAATTCAAAAGAACGAAGAGGCGGTTCAACGCTATATTTCCAAAAACGACTCCCTCTTTGCCGAATTTCTAAAAAATGAATGGAAGGCCTTTGATACCAAGGAAGGGGAAAAACGAAAAGAACTACCGAAACCGGATGAGATTCCCGCGATACCGGAAACAAAGTTTGAATATAAGGAATATGTACCGGTAGAAGTAAACTTGCCGGAGTTAGATATCGACACAAAAATATCACCTGAGATCACCCCACCGGAAATATCTGTTTCTGAGGAAGATAACTATAAAAAAATTAAAGTCACATTTTATGATAAAGAATTGACATTCCGGTATAATACAGAAACCCGGATACAGGCCAAAAAGCCGGTCAATGACAAGTCGATTCCGGCATACTGGGAAGCAATGAGCAGGGTTGAGACCAAACCGATGCTTCAGCAGATTGAAGAATATTCAGCAAAACTTGGACTGAATGATTATGGTAAATTTTCTTTGGTCAAAAAAATCGCCTCTGAGATCATTGATGATGAGGAGAGCCGGATATTATTTTCCTGGTATTTGATCACAAAACTGGGCTATGATGTGCGGGTTGGATACGGCCCCGGTTTTACCGTGCTGATGGTGCCGAGCAATAATATGCTTTTTGCCCGCCCCTACCTGACCGTAAATAATCAAAAATATTTTATATTTAATTTCGATGATCATAAACCTAAAAAATTTAATACCCTATATTCTTATGATAAAAAACATCCCACGGCCAATAAATATTTTGATTTTTCCATAACCAAACTTCCTGAGATAGGAAACTATGATAATCCAAAACAATTAAAATTTAAATATCAGGGTCAATTCTATGAGTTTAATTATGACTACAACGAAGAACTGGTCAAATTTTTTGATTATTATCCGCAAACAGATTATAGCGTCTATTTCAAAGCGCCGGTAGCGCCGCAGACAATAAATTCTTTTGCCAGGGCTTTCAAACCAATCCTGGCGGGAAAACCTGAGCAGGAGGCACTGAATATTATTTTGCGGTTTGTGCAGACCGCCTTCATGTACAAAACCGATAACGATCATTTTGGCCGGGAAAAACCGCTGATCCCTGATGAAACCCTTTATTATCCTTATTCCGACTGTGAAGACCGTTCCATCTTGTTTTCGATCCTGGTGGAAGAATTGCTTGATTTGAAAGCCATCGGCCTAAAGTATGACAGTCATATGGCAGTTGGCGTCAAAACAAAGAGTTCACCCAAAGGCGACTATGTCAAACACCGGGGCAATAAATATCTGGTTTGCGACCCCACATATATTAATGCCAACATCGGTCAAAGTATGCCACGCTACAAAAATAAAGGCATTACAGTAATCGATTTTTAAGGAATCACATCATACCGATTTATCAAAAACAACCATGATTGAATAAGGAATTGCGTATGTCACAAAAATATCAGCAGTTAATTGATTTATATGCCGAAGAAAATCTGACACGGATATCATCAAAACTGATCACACTTTACAAAACCGGCCAGAAAAACACTCTCACCCAGATTGCCAGAATGGTGGCGGATTTTACCAAAATTCAGGATGGCAATATGAGCAAGATATTCACCCAACTGATCATGCTCTATCATCCTGATCGCGCTACAGGGATTCAAAATCAAATTCAGAGTTATCTTACAAAAAATAAGATAGCCGCACTCAAACAATACGCCCATATTCTGGAAATCAATGATATGGACGCCATTATTGACCAATATGCCGAAGATGATATTGTGGAATTAGAAGAGGAATATCAATGGGAGAATGAGGCTGATGATTATGATATTTTCGAGGAAGAAGAGCCCACTGATTTTGAATTCCACAGACCCGATTATTTTGATTTTTACACGGCTGTCAAAAGAAAAGTCTACGGTAATCAGCCGATCGATTTTCCACCCCACTACCTGGAGGATTTCGAAGAAATCGAAATGTCCGGTGAATCAATTACGGACCTGTCCGGCGCTGAATATTGTAAATTTGTCAAAAAATTATATCTGAATAATAATGAAATAACCGATGTATCGGAATTGCTGGACCTTGAATACCTGGAAGAACTATATCTATCCCGCAATCAAATCGGATTTATCGACGCGTTGGAAAGTCTGGAAAACCTGGTATTCCTTGACCTCTCTTTCAATGATATTGATGACATCAGCCCCATATTGACACTGAAAAAGTTGCGCTATGTTAATCTGCTGGGCAATAATATTCCAAAGGAACAGGTTCAAGTATTGAAAGAAAAGGATATCGTGGTGATATCTTAGCATAAGATAGCAAATTTTCCAATACTAACAGCACCAGTATAATATTTGAAGAAAATAAAATAATGATTATATTGTTACCGTTATATCACAACCAAACAGGAGGAGAAATGAGAAGTAAGAATGGTTTAAATTTATTACTGCTGACTGTGATGATCCTGCTCGCCGCTTGTTCTTCCGACAAGTACAATGTAGGTGAAACCTATCACGGCTTTAAACTGGTAAAAAAAGAATTTATCAAGGAAGTTAATTCCGATTGTTATTATTTTGAACATGAAAAATCAGGGGCACGATTATTAAAAATCGCCAATGATGATCCCAACAAAACTTTTTGCGCGACTTTTAAAACCCTGCCGCAAACCGATTGCGGAACCCCGCATATCCTGGAACATTCAGTACTGAACGGCTCCAAAAATTTTCCCGTGAAAAGTCCCTTTGACCTCTTGGCAAAAGGTTCTTTGAATACTTTTCTCAATGCTATGACCGGCGGAGACATTACTTTATATCCCGTGGCCAGTATGAATGACAAGGATTTTCAGAACCTGATGCATATTTACCTGGACGCGGTATTTTTTCCACGGATTTATGATGACCCGCGTATTTTTGAGCAGGAAGGCTGGCATTATGAATTAACCGACAAAGAAGAACCGGTCATCTATAAAGGTGTGGTTTACAATGAAATGAAAGGTGCCTTTTCCGATCCCAATCGCGTACTGGGATATCACATCAATAAAAATTTATTCCCTGACAATACCTATGGTTATTCCTCAGGCGGATATCCACCTGCAATTCCGGAACTGAGTTATGAAGAATTTCTAAATTTTCACAGAAAATTCTATCATCCTACCAACAGTTATCTTTATTTGTATGGAAATTCCGACATGATGGCAGACCTGGAATTCATTGATCGCGAATATCTCTCACAATTTGAGCAACTGGATAAACGGGCACGGATTGAACCGCAAAAATCTTTTGACAAAACAAAAAAAGTAGTGGAATACTATCCGGTTTCTGAAAATGATGAACTGGCCGACAAAACTTTTCTGGCCATGGACTGGGTTATCGGCGCCGGTGATGATCAGGAATTGACCTTTTACCTGGATATTTTATCCGAAGCTTTGGTCAATCATGAGTCAGGACCAATCAAACTGGCCCTGCAGGAAGCCGGTATTGGCCAGGATGTCAGTGCTTATTCTTCCGGTAATAAACAAAATGTTTTTCAGATCACCGTTAAAAACGCCAATCTCGCAGATCTGGATAAATTCAATACCATCGTTCGTGAAACCATGGAAAAAGTTGCCGAAGAGGGCATGGACAAAGATGTGATCGAAGGAATCGTTAATCGCATGGAATTTCGTCTCCGTGAAGGTGATAATCCGCAAAAGGGTCTGACCTATCTGTTTCAATCCCTGCCCAGTTGGTTTTACGCCGGGGAGCCTTTTCGCAGTTTGAAATGGGAAGAACCCCTGGCTGAAATGAAAACCGGCCTGGAAGAGGGGAAATTGGAAGAGCTGCTGCATAACGCCTTTCTCAATAATAATCACGCCCTGACAATTGCTTTAACCCCGAAACCGGGCCTTCAGAAAGAACGCGCCAAAGAAGAAGCAGAAGAACTGGCCGCCTATAAAGACTCGCTCAGTGAGGAAGAGATCGAAACTTTAATACAAGAAACCGAAGCATTGATCGCTTTTCAGCAGGAAAAAGACAGTCCTGAAGATCTGGCCAAAATTCCATTACTAAAACTGGAAGATATCGGCACAGAAGCGGAATTTTATACAATCAAAGAAAAGGATGTTCACGGTACAACAGTGCTTCATTACAAAACCTTCACCAATGATATCATCTACACGAAACTAATGTTTGACGCCCGCGTCATACCCCAGGATCAGATTCCTTACCTGGCGCTTCTGGCGGAATTACTGGGCAGCCTCAATACTGAAAACTTTACTTATGGCGAATTGGATAATGAACTGAATAAGCACACCGGAAGTTTCTCAACATATATTACCACTTACCTGGAAAATAATAGTGACGAAAAAATGATTCCGAAATTTGTCATTAATTCAAAGGCAATGAACGTAAAAGCGAACAAATTATTCGAATTAACAGAAGAAATTCTTACCACCTCAAAACTGGAAGATAAGGAACGCTTAAAAACCCTGCTGACCCGTCATCAATCACGGCAGTACGCGAATATCATGCGTAATGGAATTAGTGTGGCAATGAACCGGTTGAGTTCCTATTATTCCAATACCGGTCAATTCAATGAATTGACCCGGGGCTACAGCTATTATCAATTTGTAACAGACCTGCAGAAGAATTTTGACAGCAAATATGGAGAAATCGTCAAAAATCTTTCCGAAGTTTCAAAAGCCTTATTTTTAAAGGATAATTTACTTGCAGCTGTAACCTGCTCCAAAACCGATCTGGCGATATACAATAATGAACTTCACAATTTCATTCATGAAATACCCGATATGCAACCGGTAAAAACCGACTGGACTTTTGAATACGAATTGAAAAACGAAGGGTTGATGACACCTTCTAAAGTTCAGTATGTTACAAAAGGGTACAATTTTAAAAAGCTGGGCTATGATTACAATGGCAAAATCAGAGTGCTGAATCAAATCCTGTCCCGTGGCTGGCTAACCCAGCAACTGCGCGTTGTTGGCGGCGCTTATGGCGGTTTCAGCGGATTTTCTGAAAGCGGCAACGCTTATTTTGCATCCTATCGTGATCCCAACCTGAAAAAGACCGTGGAAAATATCGACGCGTCACCGCAATTTCTAAAGGATTTTGATCCTGCTGAAGATGAAATGACCCGTTATATCATCGGTACCATTTCCCGCATGGACCAGCCAAAATCGCCATCCCAGGAAGGTAATGCCGCCCTGTCGCTTTATATGGAAAAGGCAACCCGGGCGGAAGTACAAAAAATCCGTGATGAAGTCCTCGGCACAACTGCTGAAGAAATCAATGGCATGTCCGGTTTTGTAAAGGACATTCTGGAAAACAGCGGTTTATGTGTTTATGGTAATGAAGACAAAATCAAAGCACAGGAAGAATTATTTAAGACAACGATTCAGGTAAAATAAAACCGGAATATATTTATTGCTGACAAAAGCCTTTCGATATACACGAAAGGCTTTTGTTTATTCAAATATCATAATGAAATGTGGAAAAATTCATTCCATTTGCTTAATTTCCTGCTTTGGTAGTAATAATAAAAATATGGTGAAATTTGAAAGATCCGAAATCCTTTTCCAGAAAACTGGATACGCTGTTAACAAAAATTGGTAAAGATGCCACCCATGAAAATTTTATATCATCAATTCTCAATGAATTAGTGGATAATTTTGGTAAAGAACTCCAGATAACCGACGGTTGCATTTATGACCAGCGGGATAAAAATTTTATTCGTGTTTATGCAATCCGTGATGATCAGTGGCAACTAAGGATCAGTATGGAATCGCGATCAATACAATTACTGAGCGAACATGGCAGTTACATTTTTGATGATCCCGAATTACGACAGGAATTTGTCCGTGATGAGACGACCTACCGGGTGCCGGCAGCGGTGACGATTAATACACCGGAGCGCTTGTTATTGGTTGTCTTCGGCCTGGAAGAAGGATGGATCCGGGAAGAAATCTCTTTGTTTATCAATGCCTTTCAAATGGCCCTTAGTTTCAGGCTTTTTTCCGATATCATGGATACGGAATTAGAAAAGGCCGTACAGATTCAAAAGAGTTTGCTGCCCCGTTCTGCGCCGAATATCCCCGGTTTTGATGTTTATGGCCGCTCAATACCCACAATTATTGTAGGCGGTGATTTTTATGAATATTTTGAATCCGACGAAGGGTACCTGGGACTCAGCATTGGTGATGCCAGTGGTCACGGAATTCCGGCGGCCTTGCTGGTGCGTGATGTGGTTGTGGGTCTCAGAATGGGCCTGGCCAGCAATTTCAAACTGGCCTATATCATCAAAAAACTCAACAAAGTCATTCAGAAAAATTCTTTTGCCAGTAACTTTGTTTCCCTTGTACTGGGTGAATTTGAAAAAGACGGTCACTTTTTCTATGTCAATGCCGGCCATCCGTCCCCTTTCATCATCAAAGATGACCAGATTACAGAACTAAAATCCACCGGCATGGTAATGGGATTTTTAAAGGACCTGGAAGTGCAGCGGTCTCACGTTCAGATGGAAAAAAATTCCGTTATGGTCATGTACACTGACGGTATTATCGAACGCACTAATGATGAGGGGGAACAATATGAAATACACCGCTTGCATAAACTTATCATGGAAAACCAGGACAAATCAGCCAAAGATATCGTCAACCTGATCTATAAAGATGTTTACCGCTTTGGCGGCTCTGTCCACTGGGAAGACGACGCAACGGTGGTGGTGATCAAGCGGGTGTGAGTATTTTTTTGTCTGAATCGGCGATTTAAAACCCAAAATTGCTAAATTCAGGATAAAAAATGTCCGTTTATATATATTATTGCGATTTATCCCATCACAGAATTTCGCAGCACCCCAATATTCTCAATTTCAACCTCAATAGTATCACCGGGACTCAGCGGCCCGACTCCGGCCGGCGTTCCGGTTATGATGATGTCCCCTTCCTCCAGAGTAAAATTCCGTGATATAAAGGCAATTATTTCCGGAATTTTGAATATCATCTCATTGGTATTGGAATTCTGGACAATTTTACCGTTCAGCCGCGCGCTTATTGACAAATTTTGTGGATTGTGGATATCTTTTTTTAATACCAGGCAGGGGCCGATGGGGCCGAAGGTATCAAAGGATTTACCACGGAACCAGCCGCTTTTATCGCTGATCTGAATATTGCGCTGGCTGACATCATTCATGCAAGTGTAGCCCAGCACATAATCCATGGCTACCGATTTATCGATATCTTTACACCGCTTGCCAATTATGATTGCCAATTCCGCTTCATAATCGATTCGCGGTTGTTCAAAATTATATCGATTGACAATTTCAGGAAAGAGTATATCTTGTTCATGTCCAATTAAAACATTGGGAGTTTTATTGAAAAGTACCGGTTCAGTGGGAATTTCCCTGTTACCACCGGTGGCATTTTGTGAGACACTCTCTTTGATGTGATCATGATAGTTAAGCCCCAGGGCAATAATTTTGCTTGGTTTAACCGCATATTTTTGATCTGAAAATTTTATTGGCAAAGATAACATAAATTCTCCTTTGTAAACTCATTTTCATAAGTTATCAGTAAAAGAGTAAAAATAAAATTGTTATGTAAAAATTTAAATTATTTATATCGGAAACATACTTCAAACGGATTTTAATTGCGATATTTATTAAAAACAATTAAATATTTTTTCTATCTTAACGATAATAAACTATAGTAATAAAGATTCAGGAAATTCACCAATGCCCATTGATTATCATTATGACAATAAAAATAATATTTTGTATGAAACCGGATATGGTGTATTGGCTTTATCAGACTTTTTCGAATACCGTAAAAAAGTCCAAACCCTTCCTCTGCAAAAAAACTTAAAAATATTGTCCAATTATTTAAAAGCCAGCCTTCAATTTAAGATTCATGAAATGCAGGTATATGCACGTATGTCTGAAAATTTACCAATCAAATACGGTACTGTGAAATTGGCGATTTGCGCTAATGGTCACCTGTCCTATGGTATGGCAAGAATGTTTTCCTCCATATCAGAGGTAAAGGGCCTGGATATAGAAGTTTTTCGAGATTTGTCTTCCGCTCAAAATTGGCTGGGTATTGAATAATAAATTTTTTGATCCGGAAAAAATATCAAATATTACTCAAAAAAGATTAAATTTCCTGTTATATTAATTAAACAGGAAAGAATATGGTAAAATTAATTGGATTCATTGCGGCAATATTAACAACATCAGCCTTTATTCCTCAGGCATTAAAAACAATCAAAACAAAACACACCAGGGATCTCTCATTAATTATGTACCTGGCTTTTAGTTCCGGTGTACTGCTCTGGTTAATTTATGGTATCATTTTGAATGATCTGCCGATTATTTTAGCGAATGCCGTGACGTTTATTTTTGCATCAATAATATTATTCCTAAAAATCAAGCATAAATAACGCTGTCAGTATCATGATAAGATTTAAATTCATACTATCCATTTTACTTTTGTTTTCCAGCCTG
>CAZCHS010000059.1:0-19781 GCA_964498725.1 uncultured bacterium
CTATTGCTCCGCCACCTCAGTTACATCTCCCGACGATCTCAGTGGCATATGCACAACGACAATTTCAGTGATTAAATCCGGTTCAAAGGCTGTATTCTAAATGATGTGCTGTCTGAAATTTATTTGTTCAACCAGTAAATACCAAGAAAAAATAGGCATATTATATAAACATTTATCCTGAATTATTCATATTTTTTTTATGAATAATGCAGTTTGATTATTTTGTTACTCATGCTTCCAGTTTTCATAATACTCGAGCCCCATACTTTTCAGTTGTTCGTTTTTTTCAATCAGGCAGGCCCGAATCACATCACCGGAGGAGAGCAAACCGATTATTTTGTCCTCTTTCTGTACGAACAAATACCGGGATTTTAAGCCCAATAATTTATCGGAAATCCGATAGACCGGCTCATCATGAGCGATTGTTTCGACCTTCTTTTTCATATGGTCACGAACCCGCTCTTTATGAATATCAAAACCGGGGAAAGCGACGCTACGCATTAATTCACGCTCACTCCAAATACCTAAAACCGTTCCCTCTTCCATCACAACGATGGAGCCAATATCTTTAGTCACCATTTTTTTCAGCGCTTCTGCCAAAGTTGCCTCCGGCGATACACTTTCCATGGCAGTCCCTTTTTCTTTGACAATTTCTTCAGCAACTTTCATATATAACTCCCATATTAACCAAAATCATCATATAAAATATTTTCCGGCTCAACGCCCAGATCATAAAGCATTTTCAAGACCGCCTGCAACATCATCGGCGGGCCACAGATGTAATATTCACATTCTTCCGGTTCTGAATGGTCTTTCAGATATTCCTCCAGCAAAACCAGGTGGATAAATCCGCACAGTCCTTTCCAGTCATCTTCCGGTTTTGGGTCCGACAGCGCCAGGTACCAGTCAAAATTATCATGCTCCGCCGCCAGTTTATCGAATTCTTCCCGGTAAAAAACTTCGCGCAGACTGCGGGCGCCATACCAAAAAGTCATTTTACGGCTGGAATGCAGGCGCAGTAACTGGTCAAATATATGCGAGCGCATGGGGGCCATGCCGGCGCCGCCGCCAATAAAAACCATTTCATTGTCCGTATCTTTAGCAAAAAATTCTCCGTAAGGGCCGGAAACCTTGATCTTATCTCCCGGCTTTAACCCGAAAATATAAGAGGAACAAATTCCCGGCGGAAGGTTTTTAAATTTACCTTTTTTGCTGTCCCAGGGTGGTGTTGCGATTCTTACATTTAATTTTATAATTTTGTCTTCAACCGGATAATTGGCCATGGAATAGGCCCGGGAAGTTTCTTCGCTATTCTTAATAGCCAAATCAAAGACGCCATTTTCTTCCCATTCCTGTTTAAATTTTTCACCAACTTGTATATCTTCATGGAAATTCATGGAATATTTGGGAACATCGATCTGAATATAGCCGCCGGCGCGAAAATCCAAAGTTTCTCCTTCCGGCAATTTAACATTCAGCTCTTTAATATAAGTGGAGACATTCTCGTTGGATATCACTTCACATTCCCATTTCTTGACATTGAAAATTTCATCGGGAACCTTGATTTTCATATCATTTTTCACCTTCACCTGGCAGGCCAGCCGCCAATCTTCTTTGGCCTCCTTCCGGTTGATATGACTTTCTTCAGTAGGCAGAAGTTCACCGCCACCTTCAATCACCTGGCATTTGCAGACGCCACAGGTGCCGCCACCGCCACAGCCCGAGGGAATATAAATACCTTTGTCATTCAGCGTTCCCAGCAAAGTGTCACCGGCTGTGGTTTTGATGGAATTTTCCGGATCATCATTAATATTAATGGTCACATCACCTTTGTACACCAGTTTTGACTCTATAAACACAATGGCTGCCGTCAGTAAGATCGCGATAATTAAAAATGTCAAAATTCCGCTGATAATAAAAAGCATTCACTTCTCCTGAGAAATTTTATAGTTGATATGTCTTTCCTTTGAGGTCGGAACAGAGCAGGAACAATGTCCGCAGCCACCGGGAGCACAACTGCCGGTACAATCACTTTTTTTCTCTTTTCGAATCAGTGCGAAGGCCAGTAAGCCAACAGCAATCAAGGCGATCAATAATCCACTGAACAAACTTAGCATGATCATTCCTTATATATCAATACCGGAAAAGGACATAAAAGCCATGGCGATCAGCCCGGTGACCAACATGGTGATCCCGAGGCCGCGCAGCCCTTTCGGCACATTGGCGTAGCGTAATTTTTCACGAATTGCCGCCATGGAAATAATCGCCAGAAACCAGCCTGCGCCGGAAGCAGCACCAAAAACCGTTGATTCCGCCACTGTGTAATCCCGTTCCACCATAAACAATGAAACCCCCAGAATGGCGCAATTGACAGTGATCAATGGCAGAAAAATTCCCAGGGCATGGTAGAGTTTGGCGGATATCTTTTCAACTATCATTTCTACGATCTGAACCATAGAGGCAATCACGGCAATAAAGACAATAAAATTTAAAAACGAGAGGTCCACCGTAGCATAAGCCGGGTGCAGCCAGGCCAGGGCGCCTTTTTTCAGAATATAGGAATGAACCAGCCAGTTCACCGGCGTGGTTATGGTCAGCACAAAAATAACCGCCAGGCCCAGGCCAAAAGCGGTAGATACCTTTTTTGACACTGCCAAATAGGAACACATCCCCAGAAAATATGCCAGTAGAATGTTTTCTACAAAAATCGCTTTGACTGCCAGGTTAACTAATTCCATATATTCTCCAATTTTTTTATCTCACCGCGGATAAACGCAGATATTTCAATTCAACCAATTGAACGATTTTATTCTTCATATTCTTTTGTAATTGAGCGCTGCAGCCAGACGATCAGCCCCAGCAGGAAAAAAGCCCCCGGCGCCAGAACCATCAGGCCATTGTTTTCATAGCCCATACTGTACATCCATTGCGGAATAACCTGCACGCCCATCAACTTGCCTGCTCCCAGCAATTCACGAAAAGCGCCAATGACAATCAGGATCAGGCCATAACCGATACCATTTCCCAGCCCGTCAAAGAGTGAAGGTGCCGGTTTATTGTGCAGCGCAAAGCCTTCCAGCCGGCCCAGCACAATACAATTGGTAATGATCAGTCCCACAAACACAGACAACTGCTTTGAAACATCGTACATAAAAGCACGCAGGAACTGGTCCACCAAAATTACCATGGTGGCAATCACAGTCATTTCCACAATAATCCGTACATTCTTGGGTATCCACTTTCTGATCAATGAAACAATAACATTGGATGCCGCAATAATGACTGTCACGGAGATTCCCATTACAATCGAGGGTTTCAACTGTGAAGTGACTGCCAAAGCGGAACAGATTCCCAGCACCTGGATGGTAATCGGGTTATTTTTGATGATCGGTTCCAAAAAGGTTTTCTTATTTGACATCTTTTATTCCTTGTTTGTACGATTTTTCATGATATAATTTTTATACTTTTCAAGGTCTTTCAAGAGAAAGTCATTAACACCATCGCAGGTTTTAGTGGCGCCGCTGATGCCATCGACTTTGCGGTAAGCCTGGGGAGTGGATTCTGTGACCCGGCCTTTTATTATTTCCACCGATACCAAATTACTATCTCTATCAAATATCTGTTTCCCTTCAAAATTCTCAGTAAACCATTGGGTCGATACTTCAGCGCCCAGGCCCGGAGTTTCGCCGTGTTTATAAAAGGTAATCCCTTTGATGGTATTGAGATCCTGTTTTAATGCCAAATATCCGTAGATCGTCGACCAAAGACCCTTGCCAAACACTGGAATGCAATAGGCTGCGGTTTCCCCATCCTGCTGCTGTAAATAGACCGGCAGCAATTGTTTCTCAAGGGGTTTTCGGGCTTCCGCCTCGGGATCAATGTCAGCCACGGATTGTCCTTCAGGTAATGTCATGATTTCGCCCCGGTAATTGACAGCCAGCGGCTTAATTGACTGGTCAAATTTATTAATGATCGCTTCACGGGATAATTTTTCTGTTGATTCCACCAGTCCCACTGCCTGCATAATATTTTTTTTCTTCTCAACAGCTTCATTCAATTCCTGGATCGGGCGCAAAAACTGGGCGGCAAAGGACAGAACACCGGCGGCTACAATGGTAATGATCGCAATAAAAATAAAGGAATAATATCTATTTTCTCCCACGGCTCATCCTCCTTTTTTTATGCAGGGCCACCACGATATGATCGATCAGCGGTGAAAAGAGATTCATGAACAGGATCGCCAACATCATGCCTTCCGGATAAGCGGGATTCAGATTTCTGATCAATAATGCCAGCACACCAATCAAAAAACCGTAGATATATTTCCCGGTCCTTGTATCAGCGGCGCTCACCGGGTCAGTGGCCATAAAGACCGCGCCAAAAGCAAATCCCCCCATCACCATCTGATAATGAAAAGGCACCGCAAAAACATGGGACGGACCGGGCGACAGTAAATTAAACAGCGCTGTCATCACAAAGCCGCCGGCAAAAACCGAAAAAATAATGCGCCAGCTGGCAATGCCAGTCATGAGCAATATTACCATACCAATCAAAATCGCCAGTGTCGAGGTCTCACCAATACTGCCGGGAATCAACCCCACAAACATTTGCCAGAAAGTGTACCCTTTGTCTGTCAGCGTGTTGATCACAGTACCGGAACCGGCTTCGCTCATCACAGCCAAAGGAGTCGCCGCGGTATAAGCATCCACTACTTTATCAGAAAACTGTGTCCAAACACTGTCGCTGGAAATAGATTTCGGATAGGCAAAAAACAAAAAGGCCCGCGCTACCAATGCCGGATTGAAAATATTGTAGCCAACACCACCAAAAACCTCCTTGCCGATGACAATGCCAAAGGAAGTCGCCACAGCCACCTGCCACAGCGGAATAGTGGGCGGCACGATCATGGGAATCAGAAAACTGGTGACCAGAAATCCTTCATAAACATCATGCTTACGAACTACTGCAAAAAGAACCTCCCAGACTGCCCCCACAGCCAATGTGACAATATAGATGGGCAGGACTATCCACAACCCCTTTGCAATGATCTGCCAGAATCCGGCATCGATTCCCGCCGACAAAAAATGCTGGTAACCGGCATTGAATATTCCAAACAGGAAAGCCGGCGTACCGGCCACCACTACCAGAAACATAAAGCGTTTCATATCCATGGCATCTTTGATGTGGGTGCCATGCTGCGTCCGCTTCGGGGAAACATAGAGAATCGCCTCAATCATTTCATAGACAGGGTAAAGCCGGCTGAGTTTCCCACCTTTTTCAAACAGCGGTTTTATCTTTTGCAGTAACTTATACATCTATTTCCTTCTCATATTAAATTAACCATCAGCCTACTTTTTCTACCAGGTCCAGGCCCCGGCGTAAAATAGTCTGCCATTCGATCTTCGAAGGACAAACATACTCGCATAAGGCCACATCCTCTTCGGCCAGTTCATAGATTCCCAGGTGTTCCATTTCCTCAATATCTTCGATGATCACTGCTTTCATCAGAAATACCGGCAGGATATTCATGGGCAGCACTTTTTCATAAAGTGTGGAAGCCACAAAAGCGCGCTTGCTGCCGTGAACTTTGGTATTTAGATCAAAGGCTTTTTTAAAAGGATTATAGATTGATAAAAAGGATCTTGACATGCTTAGTTTATTGAAGCCGGGAGAAATCCATCCCAGGAATTCCACCTTGTCCGCTTCCGGAATAATGGAAATAAGATTATCAAAAAATCCCAGGAAGCCATCAGGGTCAATGGCCCGGCCGGTGAGCACATCGCCGGATATCCAGCGGGCCTTGTTATCTCCCCGGGCAAAGATGGAAACAGCAGCGCCGATTTTTGTTTTGTAATATTGACGATTTTTCGCTGCTGACCCGGAGACTTTCACCAGCGTGTTACTGTCCAATTGTCTTCCGGAGAATAGCTTTCCTATTTGAATCACTCCTGATAGACTACACGTCCACACCACATCTTTCCGGTTTAGGATCGGCGCGATATGATGGATTTGTACGCCCACATTGCCGGCGGGATGAGGGCCTTCAAACAGATGTAATTCAATATCACGATAAGATGAAAATAAAGGTTTATCTTTAGGTGATGTTGAAAGGTGTACCGCCCCGGTTGTCAGTTTTTTCAACACACTGATCCCTTTTTGAAAGAATTCTTCATTATCCTTCAGCAACAGATCGATGTCCGGCGCCATTGGATAGGTATTCATTCCCGAAATAAAAATATCCCGGGGAATTGTGTCCGGGTCAGGAATAGTATTAAAAGGGCGCTGTTTCAGGTACAGGAATTGCCCGGATTCCATTAGCGTTTCCAGGATTTTCCCGCGGTCGGGAGTGCCGGAAATATTAAATTCCCGGCTGACATTTTGTTCATCGGTTTGAATAACAATACGTTCTATGACCCGCCTGTAGCCGCGCTTAATTTCAATCACTTCCCCGCTCAGCGGCGCTGTCAGTTTAATGGCCGGATGATATTTGTGGTGAGCGAGACTGTCACCGGCTTTGACGTGGTCGCCAACCTGAACATCGGGTTTTGGTTTGAGACCGGTAAACTCCACCGGTTTAACGGCTACTCTATCCGGGTAATCTGCCTGTGAAATGTTCCCTGCGGCCTGATCAGCAATTTTGATATCATAGCCTTTTTTGAGTTTATACACTTTTTTATTTCCCAAAGTGTTTTCCTCTGTTTTATTTAGGATTAAGTAAAAATGATCTGTGCGCCGGCCGACCGTTCATAAAATTCACCAACGGTCAAAACACTGTCAACCTCGTCACAAAAATCCTCTTCAGTTAATTTAAACATATCAACACTGGCTTTACAAGCGTAAATGTTTCCACCGGCATCGGATATCATCTCAATATATTCATCAATCGGCGGGATGTCCAGCTCTTCCATTTGTTTTTTCATCATTTTGGTGGCCATAGCCGACATTCCCGGAATTGCGCCTACGAGGGTGGGAATTCCCATGGCCGGATTGCCGACTGTGGCCACTTTGATTTTATTCATTTTTTTCTTAGTAATGGCATCCATTCCAAAAAATGTAAAGAAAAGATCCACTTCGATTCCTTCCATCCTGGCGCCAAAGGCCATGATCAGGGCGGGATAAATGCCTTCCAGCGATCCTTTGGAACAAATGATGGAAACTTTTTTTAGTTTATCTGACATAATTCCTCCTGGTTAAAATTATACACAACTGGAAGGTTTGGGCAAACCGGCAATTTTACATGCTTTTTTTAAGGGGCCGTCCGGAAATAGTTTGTAAAATTCTTTAGTGGGAATGCCACCTACTTTTTTCATTCTGCGCATGGTCGGGATACTGCCTTTTTCGCCATAGTCTTTTCTCAAAAAATCAATGACTTTCTGATGGTCATCAGATAATTCTATGTCCAGTTCTTTGGCAATTTCCGGCGCCATATCCGGCGTCCACTGCTCATGATTTTCCAGGTATCCTTCTTCATTTACAGTTACTGTTTTTCCGGCATAAGTTTTTTCAGCCATTTTAGTCTCCTTTATTTTTTTATTTCAACTTAGTATTAATACCTATGCTTCTAATAGGTTATCTGTACAAAAAATATATTACAGTTTTTTTCCCCAGGTTTTCATCTGTGTCGGAATTCCCGGCATTGGCAATCCTTTTAACAGCATATGCCAATAAATCCAGCGAAATGCCAGTTTACCCCAATGATTCAGTACCGATTCTTTCAATAATGAAAAAGGCCCAACCACAGGAAATGGAAATTTTCCTTCCGCCGGTTCCACATCATAGTTAAAATCGATCAGAAATCCCTTGCCGAACCCGGATTCGATAAAGCAATTGGCGTGGCCGTCAAAAGCTGGTTTAAGCGGTTTATTATTGATAAAGTTCATGATGTTTTCCGTCAACACATCGGACTCAAAGTGGGCAACGGAACCAGCTTTTGAGCTGGGCAGGTCTGTGGCATCACCAATCACAAAAATATTTTCATGGTCTTTGGATTGTAGGGTATGGTTGTCCGTGGGCACAAAATTCAGTTCATCCCCCATATCCGACCGCTCGATGACCTCGTCTCCCATATTGGTGGGTACTGACAACAAGAGATCAAAATCAACTTCTTTTTCATCAAAAGAAATGATTTTTTTGGCGTTGCCGTCAACTTCTTCAATATTAAAATCCGAAACCAGTTTGATATTTTTTTCATCCAATAAATGTCCCATCACCGCAGCAGTTCGCTGCTTGGTAAAAGCGCCGGAAAGCGGTGTGGTATAGATAATTTCCACATCATCGCGAATGCCTTTTTTAGTAAAAAAGTGGTCCGCCAAAAAAACAAATTCCAGTGGCGCCACCGGGCATTTGATCGGCATTTCAGCAATGTTCAGGACAAACTTCCCGCCTTTAAAGGTTTTCAGCCGCTCATACAACGCAACCGCACCATCCAGAGTATAAAAATCAAAAGCATTCTTTTGCCAGAGCCCTTCGTCAGCCAGGCCATCCACTTCGCCGGGAACGATCTTCGTACCGGTAGCAATGATTAGAATATTGTAATCAAGGCTGGCCCCATCAGTGAGATTGACCTTGTTTTTGTCAGGGTCAATGGTCTCAATTCCTGATTGCCGGAAAGTGACATTTTTGGGAATAAACCGGGCCTTTTTCTTTACGACATCTTTTTCAGAATAAAGGCCGAAAGGAATAAACAAAAAACCGGGCTGATAATAATGAGTTTCATTTTCATCAATAATCGTAATTTCCCAGTTTTTTTTGTCAATTTTTCTGGCGAGATGGTTGGCCATCATGGTTCCGGCCGTTCCCGCTCCGAGGATCACAATTTTCTTCACAATTTGTCTCCGTATTTAAATAATTATCATGTAAAAAATTCATAATATGTTGCAGTTCTTCATGCACCAGGTGATAATAGATATTTTTTTTGTCCCGCCGCTTCTCCACGATACCGGACATGGTGAGGAGTTTCAGTTGCTGGGATATGTTGGAAATTTTCCCGATTTGAATAATATCAACGATTTCCGAGACACAGAAATCCCCTTCCATGAGCAGGCAGACAATCCGAAAACGGATTTTATTGGAAAGGAGAGAGAAAAGGTCAATGATCTTTTCGCAGATGAGTTCATTATTTTCAAACCGCACTTTAATTTTTCCGACATCTACTGTTTTGTTTTTCACGTTGCATCTCGCTTTAATATTTTAACACATATTAAACTGTTAAAGATACAAAGTCAAGTTATTTTTTTCACAAACTTTTTGTGGTAATTGGTAATTCGATAGGAACGCGGATTTTCTATCTGCAATTAAATGACAATGGATTTAATTGTGGAATACAAGTCCGGACTTCTGTCAGGTTTGCCGGCGAAGGAATAGATGTCTGGCAGAGTCTAAGAGCTTCATATTTGGAGTGCATTAACCGCGTTAATGCAAAACCAACACCACTTCTCCGCTCCGCTACACAAGGCAGGCGATTGATTCACTCCATGGACTGAATGATCAAATGATCTGCGAATATTGATTGCAGATTGATGATTTTTGTTCGTTTTACTTGAGGGATTTGAAAATACATGAATAATTTTCCGATTAAAAATAAGAATAAATAATTTGATGGTAAAAATAGCATTTATGACAAACTGGTAAAACCCATAAACAACACACGAATTAATTTAATAAAATTCTCAAATTATACTAAATTAATAAACCAAAAATCCTGTCAACAAAGATTAAATCACAGGATAAAATAAGCCGCTTTCCAAACTTTCTTAAAATTAATAAACAAATATTTCCTCGTTTTTTTCATTTTTAGAAAGATTTTTTTTCATTACCTTTATCTTATGTGAATTGTGAAGTCACATTTTTACAGCTTTTGAGAATTAAAAAAGGATTTTGTAATGAACAGCAATATTTTGATTGCAGAACCTGACAAAGAGACCAGAGAAATAATCGCTCAAACTCTCAATGATATCGGTTTTCAATGTAAACTTGCCACCGATGGTGAAAAAGCCCTCGAATTGGTCCAGAAATACAATTTTGACATTCTCATCCTGAATGTTAATCTCAAAAAATGGTCAGGCCTTAATGTTCTCGAAAAAATCTGTAAAATCAGCCCCAAAACCCTTTCAATAATATTATCCGATACAGCTTCTACGGAAAGCGCGGTGGAAGCCCTGCGTCAGGGCGCCATTGATTATTTTGTCAAACCCATTGATCCCGAAACCCTGCGTATCAGAATCAAAAAGATCAAAAAATTCCAGACCTTACTGCTGGAAAACCATTATTTGCGTCAGGAAGTCCATTCCAAATTCCAGCAAAACAAGATGATCGGCTCCAGCCCGGCTATGCAAAAAGTTTTCAAGATGGTTGACAAGGTTGCAAATTCCACATCCAATGTTTTGATAACCGGAAAAAGCGGGACGGGAAAAGAAGTGGTTGCCCGTTCAATTCACAATAACAGCCCGCGCAAAGATAAGCCCTTTGTACCGATCAATTGCGGCGCCATTCCGGAAAATCTCTTTGAGAGCGAATTGTTCGGTATTAAAAAAGGCAGCTTTACCGGCGCGACCATGGACAAAGACGGGGTTTTCAAAGCCTCCAATAATGGCACCTTGTTCCTCGATGAAGTGGGCGAAATTCCCCTTCACATTCAGGTCAAACTTCTGCGCGCCATCGAAGGCAAAGAGATCAAGCCCATCGGCAGTCCCAATTCCATAAAAATCAATACCCGCATTTTATCGGCGACTAACCGGAACCTGACCCAGGAAATTGAAAATGGTAACTTTCGTGAAGATCTTTACTATCGATTGAATATAATTGAAATCAAATTGCCGTCGCTAAAAGAACGCCGTGAAGATATTCCCATGCTGGTGGACCATTTCATTCATAAATACAACAAAGAACTGAACCGTAATGTTCTCGGTGTAGATAACGAAACCATGAAAATTCTGATGAATTATGAATGGAAAGGTGAAGTCCGGGAACTGGAAAATATAATCGAACGCGCGGTCTTACTTTGTGAAACCGAATATGTCACGATTGCGGAATTGCCACCCCATACATGCACGGAATTAACACTCAATTATCCGGACGACCTGAAGGAATCGGTGCGTAATTTTGAACGTCAGCATATTATGTCAATAATGCGCCGTGAAGGCAATGACAAAAATAAATGTGCGAAAGCCCTGAATATCGGACTTTCGTCACTTTATCGTAAAATTGATGAACTTGAGATAAAACTGTAACCTTAAATCAGTAATCAGTAATCAGTAACCCGTATTCAGTTTTACTGATTACCGATTACCGATCACCGATCACCGATCACCGATTACTGATCACCGGTCACCGATCACCGACTAAAACTTCTCATCCCACTTTGTCCAGATTTCATCCCCCATTTTCCAGGCTTTTTCATTTAGCATCATCTGTTGCCTGATAGAATATTCCGTTAAATATTTACGCGCTTTTTTGGGGGATCTTTTCAATAAAGACAAGGCTTCCTTTTCCACTGCTGCCTGTTCACTATATAATTTAGTTTGAACAGAATCCATCTCATTCAAAACCCAGGGATAAATATCGCGAAACCGCTGTGAGGTCAATGTGGACAGCCGGTTGAATCCCCACCAGGCTGACTCCCGGGTATAGCCATTTTCCCGGCCCGAAGTTTTGTAGGGCTTTGACACATCAGTGACAGAACACCAGACCGGAATATAAGCCGAAGTCGCCACATTGTCAAAAGCGATCCAGGTAACGCCGCCGATTTCATCAGGCAGGAAATCACGGGATTGCGTAATAGTGGCATACATGGTATACCAGCGGGCGATCTGTCGTTCACCCCGCCAGCCCCAGCCGCCATTAATACGAAACAGTTTATTCATATCATAAGGCATAAAAGGATTGGCAAAGGGCGAAATAATCGTATTGCCTTCGTCGTCAACCTGGGTCAGCTTGGCACTCAAATCATAAGGCGTATCCTGGTAATAATCGCGAAAAATCGATGTCATTTTTGCCAATGTCACCAGGGAATCAGGTTTAACTGAAATCGGATAATTTTCTGATTCGGGATGAAGGTCCAGCGAGGGGGCCAGCAACGATAACGCCCGCCATTCACGACGACGGGTCGCCAGGGAAACCCGGCTTTCCGGTGAATAAGCATAGCAGAACTCAAAGTCCTCTTCGGCAGGATTCCACCAGCCACTGTCGATGGCCACCTTGTGCAGATTGTCCGAAGCCATGAAGTAGTCTTTGTCTTCAAGATCGATTTCCCGCAAACGGCTGCCATTGGCTGTTACGGAAACATGATCGTCGGGAATCCGCTGAGCCGCCCAAATAGCGCCCACCTGTCCTTTACCAGGGCCGACAATTTCAAACATCCAGACTTCATTTTTGTCCGCGATGGTCAGGGTTTCACCATAATCATTGTAGCCATACTTCCTGGTTAATTCGTCAGCCATTTGAATGGCTTCCCGGGCGGACTTACAGCGCTCCACCATCAGACGGACCAGTTGCTGACAATCGATCAGTCCGGCTTCCGGCGCGCAGAGCGATTCCCGGCCCCCAAAAGTGGATTCGCCAATGGCCAACTGATATTCATTCATACAGGGATAGGCGGTATTGATATATTTGTAAGTTTTATTTACTTCAGGAATTTCACCAACCTTAGTATATTTATAAGTCGGCATTGCGTACGAATCATCTTTCCCACGCTTAAACATTTCATCCATCGCATTTTTAGCATGTTTTTTCGCCGGTGTAATGTCAAACCAGGCGCGGGTCCGGTGGCTGTCGCAGGTATGGGATGTCATCACCGAACCGTCTGACGAGGATTTTTTGCCCACCATGATCGAGGTACAGCCATCGGGATAGCCGCCGTGCCAATCACTTTTGTCAGCTGCCAATAAACTACTTACAACAAATAGCAGAATAAATAACTTTTTAAACATTTTCTCTCCCTTTTTTTATAAAATTCTTTTCATGCGTTCAATCTCGGCATGAATATCCTTTACCAATTCTGTGATAATTTCACTAACAGTTTGTTCTTCTGTAATCAGACCTACTGTCTGTCCCGCCATCAGCGCACCTTTTTCCACATCGCCTTTTAAAGCGGCGTCGCGCAGGGCATGGATCCAGTAAATGCCAACAAATTTTTGGGCCCGGGTATGACTTATTTTTTCCTTTTTTAATTTTTTGGTCAGTTTTTTCTTCAGTTTATTAAAATTCTCCAGGGTTTTGTTGCGAATGGTACGGATGGGAACTACTTTCAATTTGCTGTCAAATTGCGGAACTACAACCGCATCACGGGAGTTGGCCCGCAGAAATTTTTGCTTGAAATTTTCATGAGCACCACTCTCTTTGGCTGCAGCAAACCGGGACCCCAGGATAACGCCGGCCGCTCCCATCATCAATATATGGGCAGCCAGTTTACCAGTAAACAGTCCCCCGGCAACAAACACCGGAACATCAAAATCAGCAAACAATATTTCCTGCAACAAAATATTTAAGCCCTTTCGCCCAACATAGCCGCCGGCCTCATCGCCTTCAATGATCAGGGCGTCAGTGCCGTACCTGATCATGCGCCTGGCAATGGAAACTGTGGATGCATAGCAAATGACTTTAGCGCCGCTTTCTTTCATTATTTTGATTTCATTTTTTTTGGGAAAACTCCCGGCAAAGATGATGTAGGGGACTTTTTTCCATTGGCATAAATATAATTGCTCATGATACTGCGGTGAGATCGTCAGCAGACTGATCCCAAAATTTTTATCCGTCAATTCCCGGGTTTTATCAATTTGGCTCTCCAGTTCCCGGGCTGACATATTACCTCCTGCCAGGCATCCGAATCCGCCATTTTCATTGACTGACGCGACAAGTTCCGGCGTACTGATATAGCTCATGGCACCACAGATAATCGGGTATTTAGTTACCAGAAAATCATTGCCCTGTTGAAAAATGTTATGTTTCTGCTCCATTTTAACCTCTTCCGATTATAAAAAATATAAAGGATTCAATTAAGAATATAAACATATTTATTTCTCAATATAAATTGTATCTCAATAAATTCATATTTAACATTCAATTTTACGGAATGATATCATCCAATATTCTTTTGTAGTATAACGAATTAAAAAATCACGCATTCTTATATTTAATATTTTTTCTTCTCGATAAGCCTTCCTTTTTATTGTTTTTTATTAAAGTTTATCGAAAATAATCCGATTTAAATTTTAGAAACATCGATGTCAAAAGAAAATAAGAAACCATACAGCATTACTAAACCAAGGAGGTGTTAGTTATGAGCGATTTAATGCAAATTTACACCAATACTCAGGCGATGCGAACCCGTGCGTCACTGGTAGATGTGAACAACCGACTCAGCACTCATCAGTACCGGTTATCCACCGGAAAAAGAATCAATTCGGCGGCTGAAGATCCCGCCGGTTACGCCCTGGCCAGAACATTGGAAAAACGTCAGCGCGGCCTGAATGTGGCTTTACAAAATACTAAAAACGCCAGCAGTATTATGAACATTGCCGAAGGCGGCTATCAAAATATTATGGACATCATCCAGACGATCAAGGAAAAAGCAACCCAGGCGGCCGACTATTCTCTGAACGATTCTCAGCGATCAGCCCTGGACAACCAGGTAAAGGCGCTGATCCAGGAAATTGACGAAATCGTAGACGACACTACGTTTAACGACCGGAATCTGATTGACGGCAATTACTCCGGTGAATTTCACACCGGGGAAGGTTTTGACGATGAACTGACCGTATCACTACTGAATGCCGATTCCGCTGCTTTATCCATCGATGCCATGGATCTAACAACCCAGGCCAACGCCAAAACAGCGATTTCCCAGTCCTCTTCAGCTATTGACACCCTGGCCAATGCCATCCAAACCGTCGGTGAATATAAAGTAAGGCTGACGTCCAAGGTGAACGCGCTCTCTACACAACAGACCAACACCGAGGCTGTGCGCAGCACCATAGAAGACGCGGACTTTGCAAAAGAACAAATGGAAGTTGTCAAGAACCAGATACTGCAGCAAACCTCAGTATCCGCATTAACCCAGGCTAATACAGCGCCACAGGTGGTACTATCATTAATACAATAATTTTTAAAACCAATAAACCGATTGGAGGCATAAAATGGAAAACTCAATAATGGGACTGAAAGAAACAGCAAGATATTTGAACATCAAAGAGCAGACTGCATACAAACTGCTGCAGCAAAATAAACTGCCGGCACTAAAAATTGGCGGCCAGTGGAAAGTGAAAAAATCTCATCTGGACCAAATGTTTGATGAAATGTTGCAGGCAAGTCTTGATAAAATTAAGAAATAGATCCGCGTAAGGCTTTTCTAAAGGAATTTGCTTTTTTATAAAAAGAACCCAAAAAAACAATTATTTTTAATCACGACAAATCTTTTAACAAAGCCTGCGGGTTATTTCCCGGTAGGACTCAGCGGTTCCGCCATAACTGTTTTTTCAAATTTGATAAAAACCTGACCCGGCGCCATTTTCTTCCGTTTCCAGACATATTTCTTCTTAGTAATATTGACGGGAACCACTTTGGAGTGTTTGAGTCGCGAATAATGGGCCGCCACTCCGGCAGCATAGGTCAGTACTTGTCCCGGCAGGGTTTCCTTTTTTTCCGGATTGCGAACAATTACGTGCGAGCCCGGAACTTTGGAAGCATGGAGCCAAAAATCCATTTTGGCCGCTACTTTAAAAGTGAGTTCATCATTGTCCTTTGCAGACTTTCCAACAAGAATCTGCCAGTTATGGTAGATGAATTTTTTGTAGGGACGGCGGACATTGTCCTCTTCATTGCTTGCCTGATGAAGAATCTGACCAGGCAATTGCTCCTCGATTTTGTCCAGATCACCCATATCAGACGCCTTATCCAGGGCGCTTATCAGTCTTTTTACCAATTCTTTTTCATGGCTGTAATTCTCAATTTGTGCCGTCAATTCCTCTTTGGACTTTTTGGTTTTATAGGCTTTTTTAAATAATTGGTCAGCATTTTGGGAGGGTGATAATTTGGGGTCCAGGGATATGCTGATCAGCTGTTCCGGATCAGTAAAGGATGGCAGGTTCACGGATTCTGCACCCTTTTTCAAATGGTGGACATTGGCCAGCAGCAATTCTCCTTTTTGGCGATAGCTGTCACTTTCCGGCATTTCCTGTAGGCTTTTTTGGCTTTTGGCGAGACGCTTTTCAACATATTCAAAATATTTTCTGATCTGCGCGGTCAATTCCTTTTTACGATCATAAAAATTAATCTCCCGAAAAGAACGGCTGACATATATACGCACCAGATCAAAAAAATCATCAATAATCCGTGGCTTTACCGGCAAATGCTTCATTTCCAATAGTGAAAGTACAGGGGGTTCGCTTTCATAATAATAGTAATCGGGATGCGACAATTTTCGAATCACATTCTTCAGGACAGTTTGCAATTCATCTGTTTTTTCTGAATTGAGATTATAGACCAGTTCATTTTCATCGATTCCTGCGCGAAAACAAATTTCTTGGCGAAGATTAGCGGAAAACAATTTCAAAGGCAGGATTTTCAGAAATTGAAACAATTTTTTATTCTTATGCAGGGCCCGATAATTTTCCCAGTTAAAATCCATGGACATTGCAGCCTGGTCAACAAAATTATCCTGTTCAGGTATTTCAACATTACGGCGGCTTTTATAACTATCCAGCAATAAAAAATTACTATCCAGCAAAAAAACATTGCCATTATTACCATAAGCCTGGACCAGCATAAATCCCTGACCATGATTAAAAGTAAATAAAATCTGCCGGTCATTTTTATGAATTTTCACCGAATCAATTACACAACCGCCGGCTTTGTTTAGTATTTTTACAACCTGCCGTTGTTTCGGCACATTTTCTTCAGGCATAAAATAGGGTACCGGCGGTTTAATCACCAGATGCAGGCAGGCAAACTGGTGATTGCCGGAAAACGGAATATACAGTTCATTTTTTTTATAAGTGAAGGGGGACTGTAAGATGCACCCGGACAATTGGCAATTCAGTTGTTTTACCAATTCATTTATATAATACCAACTATTAAACATACGACCCTCTTTTTTTGGGATTTGTCTGACTACCAAACAAATTCAAAGGCGACCTGTTTGATAATTGTTGTAAATTTAAAATAGTCGGGTAAATAAAAAAAATCGGAAGATGACTTCCTGGCAGAAACATCTTCCGATATGTAATTGGGGCAGTAAATAGTGTGAAATGGGGTATTTGGTTAAAGTAAATTCCGTTCACTTCTCATAACTTTTCAAACAACGCTTATAGTTTAGACAATTAACATGCCATTAATATCTTCTCGTCTATAAACTATATACAAATCAAAAAACTTGTGCATTTGTTACACACGCCTTTGGGGAAATTGTCCACAGATCAACGGCTTTTAAAAATTTCAGTAAAATAAAATTGAATGATAGCCATGGATGTATTAGATTTTCAGGCTAATTAATAATTTTAAAACCCAATAATCTTATGATACAAAAACCCTTTTCACTCATTCTTATCTTTTTAATTCCCTGTTTTGTATTTGCACAACAGTATCTGTGGCCCACAAATTCCAGTACAAAACTCTCCGCTACTTTTGGCGAATACCGCGCCGGGCATTTTCACGCCGGAATCGACATCAAGACCAACAACCGTAATGGTTATCCCTGCTATGCCATTGAATCGGGATATATTTCCCGGGTGATCACCAAGCCTTACGGATACGGGAAAGCAGTTTATCTGAAGCTGGATGACGGCAATATCGCGGTATACGGCCATCTCGATGGATTTGCACCGGAATTAGCTGCTATTGTCAAAAAAGAACAGCAGAAAAACGGACGCTATACCCTTAACAAATATTTCGAAAAAGACGAATTGCGGGTCAACAAAGGTGATGTGATTGCCTATACCGGCACCACCGGAACCCGCCATCCCCATTTGCATTTTGAAATTCGCGACGCCAATCACAATCCGGTTAATCCCCTAAGATTTGAAGGATTACAAATGGCTGACAAGACACCGCCAAAAATCAACCGGATCGCAGTTGTCCCGGCAAGTCCCACGACCCTGATCAATAATCTGCCGGAAACCTTTATTGCCAAACCGGTTTTGGTCAGAAGCGGCAGTTACCGCATCAATACACCTATTATCGTCACATCGAACTGTGCAATAGAAATCTCCACCTATGACGTTGTCCAGGGATTATGGAATAAATACGGGCCAGCCAACATGCGTTTGTTTATGGACGATTCCCTGATCTTTGAACAGAAGGTGGAAAAATTCAGTTACTCCAACACGGGATTAATTGAAATTGACCGCAATTATCAACTCATGGCAGAAGGAAAAGGCCGCTTTATTCGAATGTGGCAATATGATGAAAACGCTGCAATTCCCTTTCATCGGGGCAATTCCGACGGAATAATCACGCCGGATCAGAAGTCCGCAGAAATTCGCCTTGAGGTTTTTGATTTTAACGGAAACAGATCAACAGTCAGTTTCCGGTTGTTAAAAGAATCGATGAAAATTCCTAAAATTTATTCCGTCACTGAAGATTCAGCTCATTTTAATTTTACAATCAAACGCGACACCAGCAGCGCTCTTTATAAAACCGTCCGGTTATCCTGGGTCACTGAAGCGGGTACACCGGTCGAATCAGCGGAATTAACTAATTTTTTCAGGACTGACTCCACCTATCATTTTTCAACCCCCAAAAAAGAAGGGATGATCCTGAAAATAGCCGGAATTTCCAATACTACCGGGCAGGAACTATACACCTTTTTTAATCCCGGAAAAATTCATCAGCAAAACAGGGTGAATTTACATCATTATCATGACGCCAAAAATTATATTACGCGACTCAATTTTGCATCCGCTCCCCTTGACTACCCTGCTTTGTATTTGCAAAGCCCAATGAATTTTAGGAGCATTCCCCTTTTGCCGGTTACTCCGACAGAATATGTTACTGCTGCAAATTCTTTTCGTCAATGGCATAATGTATTTGCAGTGGAAGTCAAAAATGGCGATGATACCTTATTACGGGAAAAACCATCAAAAGAACTTTTATTCGCCGATGATGAAAAAATCTTTCAAAAAAACGATTTTACCATCAGTTTTGGATCGGATTTGCTGTATGACACATTAATGTTCAGCTGGGACATAACGCCCAGACCTGAAAATAATGAATTATTCATTTCCGATGTCATTACAATCGATCCGACAAACAAGGTGCTAAAAAACAGCGCGAAACTCGCTATTCAATATGACAGTACCGTGGTTAATATCAAACAAGTAGGGGTCTATTCCGTTTTTCGGGGCCGTACCCGGTTCGCCGGCGCCAAACGGGACACAATCCAAAAAACAATCAGCACTACTATCGGGTCTTTTGGCCAGTATGCTTTGGTGCGGGATAATATTCCTCCGGTAATTAGTTCTGTTTATCCACGAACCGGAAAATATTATAAACAAAGTTCTGTCCACAGGTTGTCCGCTGACATTGATGATAAAATGTCAGGCATTGCCGGAGATGCCGGGATTGAAATGCGGTTTGATGGGAAAAAAGTAATTGCCGAATGGCATCCAATCCACAAAACCCTGACTTATGAACCGGAAAGGCCATTAGCCAAAGGACGACATTCCCTGGCAATATCAATAACCGATAATGCCGGCAACCGTAGTGAAAAAAAAGTCGAGTTTTTCATAGTTGATTAAACCTGAATTATTCATGAATTTTCAATTTTTTAAAGGAAAGCGAATAAAATTAAC
>CAZCHS010000060.1:0-15839 GCA_964498725.1 uncultured bacterium
TTAATTTTGTTCGCTTTCCTTTAAAAAATTGAAAATTCATGAATAATTCAGGCTAAGTCAAGTTCAAGTTATATAAAAGAACGATTTATTTCACCACCATTAATTTCTTCGTTTTAACAGAAGTTGTCTGTTGGTTTGTGTATTTCATCTGATAAAAATACAATCCACTGGACAAATCCTTCGCATTGAAATTAATGGTGTAATGTCCGGCGCTTTTCTGATGATTTTCCAGGTTTTTTATTTCCCGTCCCATAATATCATAAATTTTCAAAGTGATGAAACCGGTCTGCGGAAGCGTATAACTGATATTGGTTGAGGCGTTAAAAGGATTCGGATAATTTTGGTTCAGCGTGAAATCTATCGGCTGTTTTTCCTCTTCCTTGATTCCTACCATATCAGGACTGACGAAAAGATCCGGTGTCAGTTTACGGTTGATCATGAGCATCGTGGCGTCAGCAATAATCCATTCGCTGCCTGTGACATTGGAATTATCCAGTTTGACGACTGTCTGTTCACCCTCTTCCAGGTAAACCGTGGTCAGCTTTTGCCAGCCGGTTTTGTTAAAATCCGTTTGGTCCAGATAGACAATGGTGGAATCATTGCCATGATAAATCGTGTAAGGCGCATTTTTCGAGCCATAAGGACTACGAACAACATAGGCGTAAACATCGAAATGGGCATCAAAAGGTACATCGTAATTGTATTCTATTGAACCGTATTCCATGTCATCGTCATCTTTATAAAAAAAATTTGGAGTGTAACCATAATTTTTTGATTTATATAACTTCCAATTTCCATTTATATTTACACGGTTATCATCCTCATTGACAATATGGGCTTTAGGCCGCCAGACATTGCCATTGCGGTGGGCCAGGAAGGCCGGAAATTTGTAATATGTGGCTTTCAGGGTATCGCCCAGCAGATTGTTGTTTTTTCGTAATCCTTCATAAAAGAAAAAAGCTTCGCCGGCAATTTCATGATCCCGGTTAGCCTGCATGGCTTTGAGGAGATAGTCGGCAGAAATCAAATAATCACCCACATTCATCAGTATTCCGGAAATATAGACATCTTTTTTGCCGGGATAATTATTCAATGAGGACATAAAAGTGTCATAATATTCATCATAGGTATATCGGTAGAGTTGTGGTATCACATCATCCACAATATCGGTATTCATCCAGGTATAGGGATCCTGTAGATATTCATGGTAGCACCAGGGATAAACACTGGGAGAGGAGGAAACATTGAGATTGGGATCATATTCTTTGACCGCGTCACGAACCTCCTTAAGCCAGTCGTTCATTTTATCGGCCCGCCAGCGCATCCAGTCGGTGTCTTTATAATTTTGTGGCGGTTCCTGCCCATTATGCTCATTTTTGTAAATGTTAACGGTGACAGAGTCGTATCCACCTTCCACCGGCAAAGCGGGAATTCTGTCAGAATATTCAACACCATCGATATCATAGTTATGACAAACTTCCATGGTTAAACCTTTGATCAGGTCCTGTACTTCGGGATTAATGGCAGAAATCCAGTAAAAGCCGTTTTTCCAGGCGATATTGCCATCCTTCTCACGCAATGCCCAGTGAGGATATTTTTTGATAATGTGGTCCGGGACAGTTTCTCTGGCGCTGTCGGGATTACTCCAGGAACTGGCAAAGCCGTACTCAAACCAGGGGAGCACTTCGATACCATTTCGATGGGCTTCAATCAGGATTCTCTCCAGCGGATCAGCAACCGAGCCGGTGGGGCCTTTTTCAAAACCAAACAAGGAGTCCATGACAGCGCTGGGATAAAGGGTGTAGGCGCCGTTATAGCCGGAGCCGTTCCAGACCACAACTAAGATAGTATTGATATTAATGGATGCCAGGTAGTCCATGGCATCAGCGATTTTTTCATTGGAAGATAGCACATCACTGTCCACATTTGTTATCTTCACAGCGCGGAATTCTTCGATTCTACGCGCAAAGATCATTAGGGGAATCATTAGAAGAAGTAGAAGCTTTTTCATTATTTTCTCCATACCAACCTCCGGGGTTTCAAAAAACCTGGAAGATTTAATTAAAAAGGGTTCTAATTTTAAATTTTTCATCCTATTTAGACTTCCCGGGTTTGTTAAACCCGGGAAGTTGGTTATGTTCTCCAGAATAATTTACGCTGGGTAAAAAACTGTACCATCAACGCCACCAGCAAGGTATAAATCACACCCCGCAAAAATCCCAGCCAGGGATTGATAGCATCCAGTTTACTGAACAATGTATCCAGATGAAGAAGTGCGAATACCGGCCAGATGAAATTAGCATAGCCCACATACGCGATCATGGGATTTTGTCCATTATCGATGAGCAACTGCACCGGTTTTTGTTTTTTGAATATATCTATGATAATGGTAAACAGGATCAGCATAAAGCTGGCGAGTCCTGATGTGACGAAGTAATAACTGAGGGTTGCGTGGTCTTTTTTGATGCCGCCTTCGTAAGGTTCAAAAACAAGTCCAAGTATCAGAAAGAAAATTCCCCAAAGGAAGAATTTACGAACCAATTGCTCATTGTCTGAAGACGGGTTTTTTGTCAGAAAATGACCAGCAATTCCAAAAATCATTAACACAATAACTATTTGCCATACATAACGGGCAAATAATCCGATCAAGATAGTCATAACAAAAGCGACCATTAACGAAGCGATTGACAGGTACTTCCCTTTGCTCCAGGATTTTTCAGAATTATCATTGGATTTCAGCCATTTCAACAGAATATCACCGGCAATAGTACCGGGAATCACAATCATTAGATATTGCAGATAGGAAAATTTGTAGATCCAGGGAATTGGGGTGAAATCCCAAACCGCAGCAGTCCAGCCTTCTAAACCATGGGAGAGACGAAATCCTATCAGGATGCCCATGATACCGATTCGTAATAACAGTTTGTTGTGAGTTAAAAGATAAACCAGAGAACCGAAAAAATAGACATTGGTCAAAACAACCAGAATAATGTCACTGCAATAGAGGGAAAATCCTTCATCCTTGGGATAATTGATAGTAAACATCAGGCCAATAGCGATTGCTAATCCGCCAATTTTTATAAAGGATTGAATCTTGTTTGGAATATTTTTGGGAAAGCGCAGAAAAATAGCAAACATGAGCACAAATCCGATAATTGCCAGTAGCCAGTCAGAAATATGTGGATTGGAGTAGATTTCAGAATTGATCACATAGGGCCGCATGTGCCGGGAGAATATAGCGAAAAATCCCAGTAAAAATGTGCGTTCGAAAATGTATTTCAGTGTGCCGATCAGTGATTTGGCTTTGTCCTTAATGCGTTTGTTGAGGGCAATGGGAAGCGCGGCGCCCAAAGCAAAAAGAAAAAAGGGAAAGACCAAATCCACCCAGGTGATACCGGGTATGGATGGATCAAAAGCCCGTGTGGGTGGTGGTGTTTGCGCGTGGTACATCCAGGCGGGTAAACTTTTGTAAGGAACGACACCGGACAGCACCATGGTCAGAATCGCAAATCCCCGCAATGCATCCAGATTGTACGCGCGTTTTTTCATGCTTTCTCCACTCCCAACCTTCGGTCAATCTTTTAATTTTCTTTTGCTACAATGATCACCGGCTCTTCCGGCACATAATTTTTTAATTCAATCTCCACCATGGCTAATATCTGGGATTCGCTGACCAATCCGGTCAGATCGATGATCTTTCCGGAGATAATAACGAACAGATCCGGGATCAACGGCCCGGCATCGCCATATGTGGTTTTGGACTCAATTACTTGTCGCAGCAGCGCCATAACATCGGCATTTTCCGACTGAAAAACTTCACAGTCATTTTTCTGGAGTTTGATCACGCCGGCATTATCAATGATTCTCACATTTTGCACTTTTTTGCGAATCAGGCCGAAAAATTTCTTTGACATTTCCTCAGAGAAAAAGGCTTTCAACATGGACGTGGCACCACAGAGCATTACTTTGGAAGAATCGGTTTTCAGAGAAGTGGCGCAAATTTCTTGCAGTTCTTCATCGCTTTTCTGTTGTGAAGTCAATTCTTTGGATTTCATCTCACTGGTGCCATTGGCGGTTGCAATCACCTGTTTGTTCTTTTTGTCGATGACGACATCCACTTCAATGCTGGCGGGATCAGCGCCCATTTTCTGGACGGATTCAAAGGCTTCCTGGCGAATGGAGAGAATATCATTTTCCGTGGGATTGACAATACTGCGTTCCACAGTATCGCGCACCATGCCCAGGGCCGCGCCAATAGCGGACAACACTTCAGTATTATTGGAAATGCGATGAGAAAATCCCATGTGCTCAGCGGAAAAGGGAACAATCGCAGGGGCGCCGCCACCACCGCCGATAAATTCAATCAGATCGCGGTCGATTTTATATTCTTTGATCAGTTGCTCAATGGTTGGTTCGATTTTTTCAGCAGAAATTTTTAGTAAATTCTCAGCAATTTTCCCGGGGTCTTTTTGCCATTTTTGTCCCAATGATTCAAAAAAGTTATTGATCACTTCAGTTTTGGCAATTGTATGGGTTTGGATTTTGGCATATCCCAGGTATGTTGCCGCACCGGTTGGCGTGATAGTGTACTTTTCATCATGATTTAAAATTTCCAGATAGTCATCAGGATCACCCTTTGCCGGCTGTAATGTTTTCACTTCCAGATCATCAAAAGAATCCTCGTCGCAGAAAGAAACATATTTCAAAGCGGCAATATGCGTACTCCGGGGCCCTACATCAATAATCTTGTTGCCACGAATTCGGGGTACGGAACCGCCGGCAATTCCCAGCGTGCGCACATCGAGAGTCCGGAGAAATAATCTGTTACCGGCAATTTGAGCGGATTTGACTTGAGGCTTGCCATTTTTGATCACGGAAATATCACTGGAAGTTCCGCCCACCTCGATAAAAATTCCGTCAGTAACCTTACTGTACATCAGGGCGGCAGCCACACCGGCAGCCGGGCCGGAAAGCATGGTCAGAATTGGCCGTTTGCGCATCTCATTAATATCCATAATACCGCCGTCGGAGCGCATGATCATCAGCGGCGCTTCAATGCCGGTTTTGCGGACAGAGTCTTCCGTCATGTTGGCGGTTTCCAGCATTTTCGGCATCATGGAAGCATTGATTACCGCAGTTCTGGTTCGGATTTTTACGCCGTAAAGTTTGGAAATATCACTGGCGGCGGTGCCGGGGAATCCCATTTCTTCAGCGACTTTTTTGACCAGTAATTCATTATCCGGATGATCGACACCAAAGGTTTCAGATGCCACGATCACTTCGGCGCCTTCGCTTTTCAATTGCGCAATAGCCCGGCGGCATTCCGTCTCTGTTAGTTCTTTGGATACATCTATATAATAAAAGCATGTATTGAGAAATTTATTATCTGATAATTCGATATTGCGAATATTGATCTGATGTTTGGCGATTTTTCCCTGCACACCACGGCCCATGCCGACAATGCCGACTTTTGCCACATCGCCTTCCAGAAGCGCGTTAGTAGCCTGAGTAGTAGAATGGGCGATTAAAACGATTTCTTCAACCCCGATACTGGAGGATTCCAATAATTGCTGCAGTGAATTCACCACCCCCAGCGCCACACCTTCTTTGGCTGTATGAGTGGTAGGTACACAGGCTTTTCCGGTAATCGAATAATCTTTGATATCAATTGCCACAGCATGAGTAAAAGTGCCGCCGACATCAATTCCTATTTTTATCTTTCGTTTCATTGTCATTCCTGTCAAATTTTACATAAACCATAGGGCTGAAAAGATCAGACCGATAATTGCCAGCAACCAACTGTAGGGCAGGGTATTTTGTAATATTTTCTGGACATTCTGGTCCATTTCATTGGCCAGCCAGACATTATGAGTATTGGTGGGATCACTAATTCCCTGAATTTGTCCCACGGTGATCAGCATGCCCATGACAGCGCCGGCCGGAAGTCCACTGGCCATGAATACGGCTGCAACGCCATATCCCATGCCCCAAATATTGAGCGGGCCACGGTAAAGCGCCAGGGGAGCGGCAAGTGAAAAAACCAATACATATTGTAACGGTGTATTGGGAACGATCTGTTTAAACAGCGGGCGCAGGATATTCAACACCGGCCAGCCTTCGGGATGTGCAACCGCCCATTCTCCGCCGGGGCCCATAATAGCATTGAGCAACATACCAATACCAAAAAACATGACTACTGCCGGCATAACCACACTACCGCCTTTAAAAATCGATTGTATGAACTGATTGAGGCTGCCTTTTTTGTAAGTGGACAAAAAGCCGAATAATAGTCCGCAGATAAAGGCCGCGATAAATCCCATATGAAATATTAAAATGAGAATTAAAGGCAGAATCGGCGTGAAATAAGCCGTCCAGTAAATGTTATTTTTTTCTTTTTTATGATTCAGGAGTTTATGAAAAAGTGTAATAAAAATGATTCCAACCAAACCGGTGGCCAGTAGATATTTGACAATGATGCCGGTCTGAGTGAACAGATGGGAAATTGTGGCCCGAAAAGAGTCATTCAACTGATTAAATCCATAAAATAGTGTTGTGATGACAGCCAGCAAGATCAATATTCGCATTGCAATTTTAGTGAAATTGATTTTGGTGCCATCGCGGTGAAGTTGAATAGTAATATAAAGCAACGCCACCAAAAATGCGACCCCGAACATGGTCAATGCGAAAGGGCGCACCTGGTCCACAGTCATGCCTAAAACATCAATATAGACCACCCAGTTGCCCACATTAAGAATACCGCCGATACTGAATCCAAAGAGGAAAATTCCCACAATGGTCAGGGACCCAATGCCAAGTGAAGACATGATCGGCAGAATAATGGTTCCCACCATAATAACTGCACCCAGCCCGCCCAGAGTGGAGAAGAGCAGGGCAATCATGACCATCATCAGCACGGCAATGGCCCAGGTGTTGTCACCGGCCAGTTCCGCGCCGATCTTGATGAAATTCCGGGCAATGCCGGTTTGCTGAAGTAGTATGCTTAACATGCTACCGAAGATTGCCACGGTATAGGCGCGATGTAATTTTGTCGCCCCCTGGCCGATTACAAATTGAACAGTATCATTGATGCTGACACCGGCTATCAACGGAATTAAAAAAGCCATGATCGGTAAGGCCAGCAGTGCCGGTATCTTGCGGAAAAACATCAGGATAACCATTGTAAAGAAAACGGCTGCGAATAATATTAACTGAATTGTCTCCATAATCCCCATGAATTTTTAGTTAAACCATATTACTTTTTGGAATATAATCGAAAATTATTTAGATTCCAAGTTAAATAGATAACCTTACAAACTAAAATTGATTTTTTGAAAATATGAGGTGAAAATTAAGGCTGGTAAGCGCACCAAAACCTGAAAAAGTTTTGCAAAGACTGCGTTCGGGAAGTAGGCTGAAGCCTACTGATGACTTAACTATTTGGCTGCTACACCCACAATCCGTCAAAAGCCGGACATGAATTGTGGTGCTAATCTGAATGGAAATATCAGCATAGGAGGCTGTCCCAAAAGCCCAACTCTACTGTCATGCTGAGCTTGTCGAAGCAGACAGTTTTAGAGGAGAAAGCGTCACTTCGAAGTCACTCTTCGACAAGCTCAGAGTGACAGATTACACCTTTTGGGACAGCCTCAAAAAAATGAAAAATAATACATAAGTCTGCTTCAGCAGACTTCCTGAACTAATATTATGAAAAGAAGAGAATGAAAAGAAAACAAATCAATACGGACTTTTTAATAATCGGTGGCGGCACCGGCGGCGTATGCGCTGCCATTGCTGCTGCCAGAAAAAATATCAATGTTATTTTAGTGGAAGAAACTGACTGGCTGGGTGGCATGTTGAGCGCGGCCGGTGTCAGTTGTATCGACGGTAATTATAATATGCAATCGGGGCTGTTTGGTGAATTTGCCGAGCGAATCTTTGATCATTACGGCGGACGGGAAGCAGTGAAAACCGGCTGGGTCAGTCATATCAATTACGAACCTTCGGTAGCTAATGAGATTATCCATCAAATGACAGAAGACCTCCCTTCACTGACTATTCTCAGGAAACATCAATTAAGACAATTGGAAGTTGCTGACCGCCGTATAAAGTCTGTAATTATTGCTGACACTGATGGGCAGGAAACTGAAATCTCGGCATCTGTTGTTATGGATGCCACGGAATACGGCGATGCGGGTGCAGCAGCCGGCTGTCAATATAATACCGGCCTTTCGGAAACCGGAAAGGATGACAATATCCAGGACATCACCTGGGTGGCGATTTTGCAGGAATACACAAAGGGCGAGAATCACTTGCTGGAAAAACCAAAAGCCTATGATCCTACAGAATTTCTGGGGTGCTGCCGGGAATGGTCCAATGACCAGTATCCCTCGGATCTTCCGGCAGAAAAGATGCTTAGTTATGGCAAACTGGCTAATGGCAAATATATGCTCAACTGGCCAATCCGTGGTAATGATTATTTTACCAATGTCCTTGAAATGACTGAGAAAGAGCGACAGGCGGAATGGCAGAAAGCCCGCGAATATACCCTAAATATGATTTATTTTATACAGAATGAATTGGGATTTAAACACATTGGTTTATCAAAGGAATTTCCCGGCGAACAAGGACTGGCCATGATTCCCTATAACCGGGAAAGCAGACGGTTTCAAGGATATGAAAAATTCGATGTACACCACATACTAAAGCCTTATGATTACGACCTTTATCAACACGGTATCGCGGTGGGAGATTATCCTATCGACCATCACCATTCCAGCAATCCCAAAGAAATAAAAGAAGAATTTCCGCCAATTCCGTCTTTCAATGTGCCCTATGATGTGATTGTCAGCCAAGATATTGATAATTTGCTCCTGGGCGAGAAAAATATCTCTGTTTCCCATGTGGTCAATGGCGCCACACGATTGCAGCCGGTGGTGATGCAATTGGGACAGGCTGCGGGAATCGCTGCATCACTGAGTGTGAAAAATAAAAAATTACTTAAAGAATTGAACATTCGTGACATTCAGCAGCATCTAATAAAATCTCATGGCTATCTGATGCCGGTTTTTGATTTGGACAGAAAAGCGGAATGCTTCCAGCAAGTGCACCGGGTATGCGCTGCCGGCATGATGAAAGTCACCGGTATTCCATATAAATGGGCCAATCGCGGACTTTTTTATCCTTATAAAAATGTTACCTTTGAAGCTATTGAGTTTCTATTGTCGAATTATTTTAAAATCAGTGATTTTGATTCGGCTGAATTTGATAAAAAACAAGAGTTGACCCTTGCACAAATTAAAACAATTGCCAGGCGGTATGGAATTGAGGGCTTGTCATCAATCGATTCCGTAGATAAAAAAATAAACAGGTGCAAGTTTGCAATATTACTGGATGAGAGGGTAAAGCCTTTTGCAGAGGAATTATATTTGAAGGTTTTATCCAATAACAAAGCGAACTGAATGAATATTGTTTGGTCGTTTTAACAGGAGGGTAGGAAAATGCGAAATTTATTATTTGTTGTGGTAATGTTGGCAGTGATTTTTCAAAGTTGTCAATCACAGCAGAAAAAGGAAGTGAAAGAACTCCGCGGCGTCTGGATCACCAATGTGGACAGCGATTTTTTGGATAGTTATGAGAATATCAAAGAGGGAATGGAATTTTTGGCTAAGCATAATTTCAACATCATTTATCCGGTGGTGTGGAATGACGCCAAAACCCAGTACCCCAGCAAGGTAATGGAAGAAACTTTCGGGTGGAAAATCGACCCGCGTTTTGAGGGACGTGATCCGCTGGCGGAAATCATTAAAGAAGCTCACAAGCACAATATCGCTGTGGTGCCTTGGTTTGAATACGGTTTTGCCGCCTCATACAAGAAAGACGGCGGAAAAATTCTGGCGAAGAAACCGGAATGGAAAGCCAAAGATGTCAAAGGCAATCTGCTGACAAAAAATAATTTTGAATGGATGAACGCCTATCATCCGGAAGTGCAGCAATTACTGCTCGACCTGATCATGGAAGTGGTCAATAACTACGATGTTGACGGTGTTCAGGGGGACGACAGACTGCCGGCCTCGCCCAGCAGTGGCGGATATTCCGAGTATACGAAAAAACTTTACGCCAAAGAACATGACGGCCGGATGCCGCCTTTGAATTACAAAGACCCGGACTGGCTGCAGTGGAAAGCGGACAAATTAACTGAATTTGCTGTTCGTGTCCATGATGCTGTCAAGAAGGTTGATGCTGACCTGTTCGTAACCTGGTCGCCCAGTGTGTATCCCTGGTCAAAAGAAGAGTATTTACAGGATTGGCCGGCTTGGCAGAAAGCCGGTGCCGCTGACTTTTTTCACCCCCAGGTCTATCGCCATAGTTTTGAGGATTATAAAAACGCGCTTAATGAAATTAATGAAGAAGTTTTGGGAGTTGAAAATCCTGAAAAAATTGTTTTTCCCGGCGTACTGATGAAAGTTGGCGATTACTATATTGACAGTGATCATCTGAAAAAGGTTCTGGACTATAATCGCGAACAGGGATTTAAGGGCGAAGTCTTCTTCTTTTATGAAGGATTACGACACAATGATAATGAGTTGGCAAAGGTGCTGATGGACAGTTATTATAAGTGCCCTGCTAAACTACCCTTCGTACCACAATTTATGAAAAATACCGAGTAAAGTTTAAATTATTGTAAAAACAATATAAATGCAAAAATTTAAATTTGTGTTTGCAAAAAGTTATAGGAAAAATTAATATTAAATAGTATGTTAGAAAAGATGGTTAACTAACTTAACGAGGGTTTTCGTGAAACGTAAATATCTATCTTTCAAATACCTGGCTGTCTTACTTACAATTATAGTTCTGTCCGGAATTTCGCAGGGCGCCACCGGCAAGATCACCGGCCATGTAAAGGACAAAGCAACAGGTGAGCCATTGGTAGGCGTAAATGTCATAATTGTCGGTGAATCAATCGGCGCGGCAACCGATGCCAACGGGTATTATTCAATCCTTAATGTTAATCCCGGCACCCATACACTGGTTTTTCGCTATATTGGATATGCCGATGTAAAAGTAGAAGGTCTACTGGTCAATGCCGGCCGTACCACAAAACAGGATGTGGAGATGCAGGTTTCGTCACTGGATCTGGGGCAGGAAGTAACTGTGACAGCCCAACGTCCGATTGTGGAAAAAGACAAGACCGGTTCCTCTGTTCACATTCAGGCGGACGAAATCGCTGATCAGCCGGTGGAAGGCATTCGGGAAATTATGGAACTGTCTCCTGGTATCAATCGTAATGCCGACGGTACCATTTCCATTCGTGGCGGCGGCGGGTATGAAATCAATTATTCCATCAATGGTATGAAAACCATGAACACGAACACCTCGGCAACAGCCTTTGGCGGCTCCGGCATGTCAAAATCGGAAAACAGTTGGAAATATGATATCAATCCCCTGGCTGTGGCGCAAATGGAAGTGATCTCCGGCGGATTTAATGCCGAGTACGGAAATGCTCAGTCCGGTGTCGTAGAAGTGGTAACCAAAGAAGGTGGACAAGATTTTACCGGCGCTTTTCGTGTGGAATACCGGCCGGCCGGAAAGTATCACTATGGGGATTACCTCTATTCCAATAGTCAGCCGGAATGGGAACGCTGGGGTGATATCGACGCCTGGGTTGGCAATCCCTCTTTTTCCACTGATAGCGCTGCTATCAATAATTACAATCTCTGGGTGATGAACCATACCCCCGGTGGCGAAGAAATTACGCTTTACGATTATGACAACGAAACCGGCGAATATGAACCTTACACCACTGAGAACCGCGATAATATCATGGGGGTTTATGATTACCGGAAAAATCCCAGCAAGCGCTATCTTTTCAGTTTTGGCGGTCCTCTGGGAAGAGACGGTCGGAAGATGTCCTTCTTCCTTTCAGGAGAATTAAAAGAGAAGCCCACGCGACTGCCAACCGTCGAGCAAACACAGAATTTAAGTAATTTTACAGTGGTACTAGCCTATAAACCCACCAGCAAACATAATTTTAAATTTACCAACATGTATCAATATTTTGAATCGGGAATGGGCTCCGGTTCCAATGACATTCGCTGGGCCGGTCTGGGCGGCTGGAGCGGCGGACGGAAAAAATATACCCTAATCTATGACGCCCTTCGTGAAGAAACCGTTTCATCACAGAACCTTAATTATAAATACGTTATTTCACCAAAATCTTATATAGAAGCGGCTGCGATCCATCAGTTTGAAGAATTGTTTTCATTGCAGCGCCCGGTGCCGGGAATTGATAAAGACGCGCAGTTGGTTTCCCAGGGCAAACGGGACACCCGCTTACTGGAAAATCGCGGTGACTGGTTTATGAAATATCGTGACTACTATACCTGGTCTTCTCTTTACAATCAGGCTTCCCTGACACATTACTGGGAGGGCAATCTGAATTTTTCCAGCCAGATCAATTCCACGAATATGTTAAAGATGGGAATGCAGGCCTGGGTAATGGACCAGGATTTTAATGCTTCTTCCTCGCTGACAGTATCATCTTTTATCTGGCGTACCGGTTTCGCGACCAATTACCGCGCCAAGACAAAATATTTTGCGGCTTATGCACAGGACAAAATCGAGTTTGCCGGCATGGTGGCCAACCTGGGATTACGAATGGATGCCTATAATTTCGGTGGCGAAATGCCGGCTGATGAACATCAGGTTTTTTATCCGGCTGAAAATGAAGGTTTTACCGGCGGAATCGGTATTCCGGACTGGAATGACTCCAAAACCTATTGGTCATTATCCCCGCGTCTCGGTATTTCCTTTCCCATTTCCGACAAATCCGCTTTTCGTGTCCAGTACGGACACTTCCGTTCCATGCCGATCATTGCCCAGGCTCTGGATAATCAAACCAATCACGGCTGGGGAATTGTGGGCAATCCCAATCTGAAACCCAAACTCAGTATCAATTACGAAATTGGCATTCAGCATAACCTCTGGAACACCCATCAGCTGGATATTGTCACCTATTATAATGACAAGAAAAACCAGGTCCACTCAATTTATAAAGAGACAACCGCCGGTTCCATCAAGTATCAGGACGATCTGAAGGGAACCTACCGAACCTATTCCAATAACAGTCACGGCAGCAGCCAGGGAGTGGAAATTACCTTTGCCAATAAAGTGGTATCCCGCTGGCGGTATCGCGTTGGTTATGCTCTCTCACAGACAAAATACGGCTATACCGGACTTTGGGTTGAACCCGAGGAACTGACGCCGGAGCTGGAACAAAAATACACCTATTCCGCCTCTGAATATACTTCCTCAGAAAACCGAACCCATCGTTTGAATGCATCCCTTTCATATTCATTTCCGGAAAAATCAGGTCCGAAAGTGATGCAAATCTATCCCCTTGCCAATACAGTGGTGAGTATGATCTACCGTGTTTCTTCGGGAACCGCTTATTTTTGGTCGCCGGATTATGTAACAGACCTGAATGTTGAAAGCAATCGCCGGTATCCGCTGGAATCACTGACCAACTTACAAATGGAAAAGATCTTTAAATACCGGGGACTTGATTTCTCACTGAGTCTGCGGATCAGAAACTTGTTTAACAATAAAATTCTGACGCCCATATCTAATTCCGCAGAACTGGACCGGTGGGTGGAAAGAAGCACTACTTATATGGATGCTGACGGTGACCCGAACAGAGATTATCATATTTACAATTACTTTCAGGCCTATAAAAATATTCCCAGAGAATTTTATTTTGTAATGGGTTTTTCATTCTAATTAAAAGGATTTATAAATGATGACGAAAGGTTCAAAAATTTTATTACTATTATTGACAACAGGACTGCTGTTCAGTGCCGTTCTGTACGGTCAGGATAATCCCCGTACAGTGACATTGACCCGCGGCGCTATGTGGCATGGATTTCATTATGCCCAGGAATGCGAACCCCTGGCGGACTGGCGACCCATGACTTACGGTCTGGACTGGCCGGGCTACAATATTCGGGAAATGAGTTCCAATATCGGTGGTACGTATAATTATCTGATCACCGGCGGTTTTTTTATTTCCGCACTGCGAACATTGGATCCCGATACTGTCCAGGGCTGGATGGATTTTTGTGTCAATGGCGACCGGAATACCAGTTGGGAACGGGGCAAACAGCCCTTTCTGGCATTACAGCATAACAAATTATATCCCAACGGTGAAAATTATTACCTGGCCACCGATCCCAATGAAGCCGAGGAAACCATTATTTCCCAATGGGAAAAGGACCCGCAGTTTTCTGATTATCATACCGCTAACAAGAAATTCAATATCAATGTCACCCGGACGGTTCGTCAATGGTCAGGCTCGCAGGCTGATGAGAATTATGTTATTGTGGAATATTCTATCAAATCCCTGCCCACGGAACTAAAAGGACTGGATTCGGCGGTTGTGCTGTTTTCCTATGCCATGAGTCCAACGGATCGCGGCTGGAGCTATACCAATCCCAATTACCTGTCCGGTGCCCGCAATACCCAGAGCGAATATGATGAAGAAGAACGCCTGGTAACCGCCTGGGCCGGGGATTACCGTCATACCAACAATAATGAGATTTATGATTTTTTTGAATACCAGGTTTATAATGCTGTGACCAATGAATATGAAATGGAAAGCGAATTTATGGCGCCCGGTAAAATGGGTATCAAAGTGCTGGACGCCAATCTGAATAACCAAGATATTGATGTAAAATTTACCTGGAGCGCCGGATCACCCAATTCCGATTACGAAGGGCCTTTTGCCGGTGTTGCCGGTTTTGACAATAAATATAAGGCTATGAAAGATCCTTCCCGACTGCGTGAAGCCTTTACAGATCCCAATGATTCCCGTATGGGAGATTCAAGACTATATGCTAATTTTGCTATCGGGCCTTTCAATCTGCGTGGTCGTGGCCGTGGTGAGTTGAAAGTCGTCATCGCTGAATTTGTGGGCGGCGCTGATCTGAAAACCGCCCGAACTTTGCCGCTGGAAGACGCAAATATCATTGCCGCCAAAGCTGACAGCGCGGCGGAATACCTGGCGGAGCGTGTCGAATTCAATTACAATCATGACTATAAAGTACCCATGCCGCCGCCTGGGCCGGAATTTACTGTGGCGGCCGGTGATGTGCAAAATTCAGTACAGAATATTATTACTTTTTCCGACACTGTCGAGTCGTTCAATGATCCGCACCAGGGAATACCCGATGTAGCCGGTTATCGTATTTATCGCTCAGCAGAGTATCCTTTCGGACCCTGGGAACAGATCGCTGACATACCAGTCGGTTCCACGGATTTTTACAATGCTGAAACCGGTGAATATGTGTTTGAAGACAATCAGGTTGCCCTGGGATATGGTTATTATTACAGTATCACCAGTTATGACACCGGACATGAGTCCTGGGCGGTTGATAATACAGTTACTGTACCGTCCCTGGAATCCTCGATTTTCGCTAATCGCAGCAAAAACCGTTTTTATACCACACTAAAGCCTCTTGCCGAAGATGAATCCCCGGACAAAGTGGTCGTGGTGCCGAATCCTTTTTACATCTCATCGGGTCTGCAATCTTCCTCGGATAATAAACTGATCCAGTTTGTGAATGTGCCGGAAACCTGTACCATCAGAATTTTTACATTGAGGGGTGATTTGGTTAAGACAATCAAACATGATGATCCCACCAGTGGTGTCGCCACCTGGAACCAGATCAGTAATAATAACCAGTATGTGAAGAGCGGTATGTATTTTTATCACATTGAGAGTGAGCAAGGTGAAAGCCGCGGAAAATTTGCGATTATCAATTAATTGAAAATGGATATATCTATGA
>CAZCHS010000060.1:15939-18423 GCA_964498725.1 uncultured bacterium
GCAGACAATTTCAATACCACCGGAACGACCGGATTTGTTTTTCTCAATCTGCCGGTAAGCGCGCGCTTTGCCTCCATGGGCGAGACCGGAATCACCATGTACAGCGCCGGAGCAGATGGTCTTTTTGTGAATCCCGGATTGATCGCCCGGGCAGAAAATCAAACCAGCATCAACATGACCCACGGGCAATGGTATGTGGATACGCAACACCAATCTCTGGGCATTACCCGTAAATTTGGAAATTTCGGAACCCTGGGACTGATGCTGAATTATTTTGATTTTGGGGATATTCAGAAGACACGAACCTTGTTTTCCGATGAAGTTGGCAACCTGACCGCCGGTGAAAATAATCTCTACTATGATCTGGGGACTTACAGTGCTAATGCCCTGGCTGTTGGTGTTGCTTACTCCCGCTACCTGACCTATGATTTTACCTTTGGTGCTCTGTTGAAATATGCCCGGGAAGCCATTGATTCACACACTTCTGAAAATGTATTGCTGGACCTTGGATTTGTATATAATACTGGAATCGGCTCCCTGCGGATCGGTACTTTTCTGAAGAATTTTGGACTGGAAAGTGAATATGAAGACGAGCAGTTCAAAATGCCACAGCGGTTGGTGCTGGGAATTTCCGGCGAAGTGCTGGGAAGCCTGGAAGCGGCGAACTATTTATCCATGTACCTGGAAGCTATCCATCCCAATGATGCCGCCGAGCATATTCACCTGGGAATGGAAGGTAAGTTGATCAATGCGCTCTATCTGCGCGGGGGATACAAGTTTGGCTATGACCATGAAAACCTGACTTTGGGACTGGGAACTGAGTTTGTTTTTCGTGCCCGTCAATTCAGATTTGACATTTCCTACATGAACCATGAATACCTGGAACAAACTCTTCGGTATTCACTTTCCATGGAGTTATAATTTATGAAGACAATGACAAAAATATTGCCGGCCCTGATGATAATGCTGGCCTTTGGATTTGCCCAGGACAGTCCGATCGAAATTAAACTTTTTTCCGGTATGCAGCAGCAACTGGAATCCAATATTACCAGCGATGGCAATGGCTGGCTGGCCGGCGGCCAGATCGGATATCGCTTGACCAATAAATTATCCGCCAACTTTAGAGTTAATTTTGATTACATGACTTTGGAAGAAGATTCGGTGTTGCTGGAATGGGATTGGCCCTACTGGGACCAGCGCTATATTGACTGGATGCTCACCGGCGCGACTCAGGAAGAGGTGGATTCGATCAGCACGATCAAAGAGTACTGGCGCAATGATTCTTCCTATCACGGTGTTTTCAATGATCATCAATGGATACAGGAATTGAGTTTTTCACTGAATATGAAATATAAACAGCCCATAACCGAAAAGTTTTCTCTCTTTGGTAGCATGGGATTTGGTTTTAACCTCTATGAACGCCGCTTGAAAATGGTGGAAGACTGGTGGAAAACCTTTACCTGGGACTGGGACAGTACCGGCATTGCCCAGGGAACCTATTCCGAGAATGAAATTGAGAAATATGAGAAAATGCTGGAACTTCATGAGGAAGACCCGGAAGAATATGAAATGGAACGCATTTTTAATGATGACAGCACCGATGTCACTTACAATTTTATCTATGATTATTATACAAAAGTTACTCATTTTGCGCCCAGTAAAAAGGGCACAATATTTTTCCTGACACCGGAAATTGGCATGAGCTATGCCATTGCTTCCTGGGTAGATCTGGAACTGGCCTATCAGGGGGTTTGGTATTTTACCGGTGACAGTATCGAAGGTGTGGAAAATCTCTTCAATGTTAAATCCAACAGCAGAAAATGGTTTCCCTTTGAATCCAAGAGCATGGTAACATTAGGGTTAACCTTTAAATATTAATCGGGGTCATCAATGAATTTTAATAAAGTATTTCTGACGTTTACACTGATCATGCTTTTATCCGCAACTTCATTTGCCGAAAGCTGGCGAATTTCCACCAATGCCGGATATTGTAAACCCATTGGCGAACTGACTGAATGGTTTAAATCAGGAACCGAATTGCAGGTTGGGTTTGGCAAAGACCGGGATGATGACTGGGTTGTGGAAGGACTGGTTATCTATTCCATGTTTGGCGATGAAAATTTGTCCGGCTATGCGGAGGGCAATTTAAATTTGGAACTGGAAGCCCTTGCGCTTTGGGCCAATGGAAAATATACAGTAGGCGCTTTTGGTCCGGCGGCTTTTTATTTGAATATCGCAGGTGGACCGGTTTACTGGAAGGTTGTACGCGGTGAAATTGCCGCCAATGAAGAACTGACTATTCCCTATATACCGGAACGACAATTGGAGGAATGGAATATGGGCTTTCGTACCGGACTTGGGGCTGAGATGAATTTTGGCCGGGTCGGTGTTGATGCTTTGGTAAATTACCGACTGATTGTTGGCAGTTTGTGGCCCACCATGCAGGAGCATATTGAATTGGAAGGGGTCAATGGATTGCAGAGT
>CAZCHS010000060.1:18523-19656 GCA_964498725.1 uncultured bacterium
AGATGATGAAAAAAATGGTACTGTTTATTTTTTTATTAATTATATCGGTTAATTTATTCGCGCAGAATCCATATCAGGAGGTCTGGAAAAGGACGGATCTGTTTGATTCCGGGGACTATGATCCGACCCGCGGATTGGTCTGGAATCCAAATACAGATCACTTACTTGTTGTGACCCGTACGAATCCTTATCCAAGAATATTGATCCTTGATCCGGAAACCGGACAGGAGATTGGCGTGATGGACACTACTAATCTGCCAACGGATATTCAGACAGAAGAAGGCATCGGCCAGATCGATATCGCTGATGATGGTGTGATATATGTATGTGACCTGGGAGACAAGGATAGTGAAATGAGTTTCCGGGTCTGGAAATTTGAAAATGAAGATGCAACAGCAGAATTGGTTTTTGATGAAATTATAGATTCCGGCGATCCTAATAATAGCCGTGAATGGTATGGCGCTTCCTTTGATATTATTGGTTCCGGAACAGATACATACCTGTATACAAGCGGCTGGCAAAACAGCCAGATCGCTGTCCTGAAAATGGGCGGCAGGGGCTGGTTCGAAGAGGACCATTTTATTCCTTTACCCACCATGAACAGCGCCCGGCAGGGAATTTCTGTAATTGAGCCGGTTGGTAATCTCTGGATCAATGGCGCCGGAACCTCTGATCCACCCGCCAGACTGATCTCTGACGCCGGGGATATACTTTGTGAAGTGCCAACGGACACAATGATCGGCGGCGCTGCCAGTGAAACTATTCACTGGTCAGTGGGAAATTACAATATTATTTCTGCGGTCCATGCCAATGCGGTTGATCACACCATTAATTCCATTCGCTATGAGGAGGATGAACTGGGAACTATCAACCTCAGTTATTTCGGTCCTCATTCCGACACTCTGAATACCGGCACGAATATCAATGCGACAGCGGTTTTACGCTATGATAGTACTCGTCACTGGCTCTATGCATTAGATGGCGCGAATGTGATTACGGCTCTGGATTTGAATGGCCTGGCAAAAGTAACAACACCACGGGACACCGGCATGTTTGCCATTCAGATTGATGGTAAGAACAAAGAATATACCCATTACGAATATATGGGCGATGATGGCGACAGCAAATTTTAT
>CAZCHS010000061.1:0-19260 GCA_964498725.1 uncultured bacterium
TTAAAATTCACTGCCATCCAGATTCAAAGCATCAATATAATGTTTCATTTCCGGCTGTTTGTGGATCATATTAAAGCGCTTATATATGGAATCGGCAAACATCCAGTCCAGATGATCATTGCTGTCAGGGGAAAAACCCATCACTTCCTGCCAGACCAGTGGCGATTCCATACAAAAATAGATAAATGGTGGATCTGGAATAGACGTCAATTTCTCATAAATGAATTTATAGATCGGAACTCGGACAGGTCTTGCATACCGCATCTTTCCATCCACTCCCTTGATCATTTCTCCGTAAGGTATTTTGGTGAAGGGATAGCGCTCGATAATTTTTTCTTTCATTGATGGCGGAAAGCGCAGGGAGCCCATGCTGATCCAGGGAATTTTATCAGGATCCACTGTTGAATATATTTGATCGATTACCTTTGCATAAATTTCCTGCCAGTTTTCATAATGCAGAATTGGATCGAAGTGAAACCCGGTGAGAAAGCCTTTATCCTGGGCTTTTTTGGCTGTTGCCAATCGTTGGGAAATAGTATCAGCCATGCTTTCTTCCCGGTTTATGATCTCCTGGGGATTCATGGACCAGGAAAAAACGATATTACCTCGGTGGGGCAGGTCAAGCAGATTATCTGTGATGGTTAATTTGGATTTGATTTCAAAGATGGCATTGGGAAATTCCTGAAACAGGTCGATGAGCTTACCGGCAAAAAGCCGGGAACCTTTCAAAGCCAGTGAATCGCCGAGTTCGCCGGTGCCGATGCGAATAAACCGGTTTGATTGCCTGGTTATTTTTGTTCGTAATTCACGGGCAATTTCATCGAAATTGGTATAGATGACAGTTGCCGGTTGATTGAGGTAAAATTGTAAAATACAATAGGTACAATTGAGCGGGCAATTCATTGTATGATTGATCACCTGGTACCGGCAGCAGAGATAGGATTTTTCTGTTCCCGGACAGCCTTTGACAATGTCGCCTTTGGAGCGGGTGAGCCAGAGCACCTGCTTTGGATCCAATCCCTGAGGCGAAGGAATCTCGTCGTCAGTAATTATTTCACAAATATCACGGGGATATTCCTGTAGAATTTGTTCAGTAGCGCTGTCCTTTAAAGAAGGGCGGGAAATATAAATTTTTCGAATGGTGTTGTTCATGACCACAGTGTTATAATTTTTTAATTATATTTTGTAAGGTTTTACAATTTTTTTCCTTGAAAAAATTAGCAATAGCATCAATGTCTTTGGTCCTGTTGATTCTGAAAAACCCTGTTATTTCTTTTTTTTCAAAGGAACGATCATATTGCAAGTTGACCTGTTCTGGTCGGTCCAGTTCCGCAAAGAGTTCATTTATTTTGTCTCGATGTTTAGTCAAATGGGGATAGCGAAATTCCTGTATTTTATGACGAATTTGATAAAGTATATTTTTTTCTTCATACTGCTCCAGGATAGTGAGTAATTCTTTCTTCAGAATGGCGAAGTTTTGAGCATTGAGTTTATTGATTTCTGTCAGATTTTCGATGAATTCAAGGAGATTGCTAAGGGAAGGCTTTAGGTCGGCAATTAGTTGAGCATAAAATTGCTGATCGTCTGTTGATGACATTGCTATATATTCCCAGGCTTTGAGAGGGGCTTTTTTTATGATTAAATAATCTGAAATAGGTGTGATGATTCGATTGAAGGCACGATATTTTTCCGTAACGGTTTTTCGGGGGGAAATTTTTAATTTCTGTGAAACAAAGGCAGTATAAGTCGGCCGGTCAACAGATGTTGTATCCAGAATATCCAGAATTCTTGCTATGATCCGGTTATTGAGAGTATGATCATAAAGAAAATAATCGGTAGCGGCTGCCAGTAATTCAAAAAATGTACTGTCAGCGGCTAAGAAATATACGGGAATGTCCTGAATTTTTTGGGTTTTATAGTAATTGAAGCGGGCTGCATCGATCAGAATTTTTGCCTGTTCTTCTGTTTGAATGGCGATAAAGGGTTTAATAAAAAATTGCTTCCCGGAATCATTAAGCGGTGCAAAAATATGATCAAAATTTTCCTGATGAATGTCACATTGGTCAGTTGGCCATTTGGTAACCTGAACCGGCTTCATGGAGCATCCTTTTGTATTGTTTCAATTTCGGTTCAAAAACATTGGGCAGTTCTGTCCGTTTTTCCCGGCCGATATAGAGGATTTCTAGTTTTTTGACGATTTCTTTGATCACCAGTTCCCGCTGCCATGGTTTCAGCTCTTCATCCAGCAATCTTTCCAGGGCGTCGACACGAAAGCGGTCCATTCCCCAGTATTGCCGTGACAATTGGTCATCGTGGCCACCGGTTTTCACGATTAGTGTTTCATCCATTAGTCCAATGGGATGGTCTTTGGCGATTCGCAGCCACAGGTCATAATCTTCACAAACCGGCATGTTTTCATTAAAATATCCTACTTCCTCAAAAATTGTTTTGTGCATAATGACAGCGCTGGGACTGACGATACAGAGAGGCAGGGATTGTTCAAAGATCCAACCGGAATATTTGTTATGTTTTTTCATGGGATTGACAAACTTACCGTTGCGAATCCATTTTTCACCCACCTGGGCGACTTTGAACTCCGGATGTTCTTGAATATATTGCATCTGTTTTTCCAGTTTTTCCTGCAGCCAGTAGTCATCGGAATCCAGCAATGCGATCCATTCCCCGTGGGATTTTTTTATACCAAAATTACGCGCCGCAGAAACACCGGAATGAAGGATCGAGAAATGGCGAATATTTTTTTCATATTTGTGCAAAATCCGATCAGTGTTGTCCGTTGACCCATCGTCGATTATGATCAGTTCGTAATCTGTATAAGTCTGATTGAGGACGGATTTAATAGCCCGTTCCAGGCTTTTTTCTCGATTATAGGTTGGAATGATAACAGATACGGTTGGTTTGTGATTGTTTTGCATCATACTGCTATTGTCCTTATTATTTTTTCTACCGGTTTTGCCAGTAATTGTGCATCTTGTCGGAGTTCCTGTTTGAATTCAGTCAGGGAAAAATCCTGCATCTCATCAGAAATGACTTTTAATGAATTAAAATGCATATTATGCTGAATGCAAAATTCTGCTATCCAAAAAGCCTCCATATCTACGATGTCAGCGCCGGTTTTGTTCCTGACAGTGGTTTTTTCTTCGGTTTGGTAAAGCGCTTTTTGTGATGTAAACAGAAGAGATTTTTCAAGACCGGCCGGATTTTTAAGACTTATTGATGTTGTAGTGATTTGCTGTAACCCATTATTTGTCATTGCAATATAGGATGTTGGCATTATCAATTGTTTTTTTTTATAATTTTTGTTCAAACTGCCGCAAGTCCCAATATTTAAAATACCGGAGGCAGTGTTGCTCGCAAAGTAACGATTGAGTTTTTCCAGTGTTTTGTTACGACCGATGCCGGTAATCAGATAGTCTGTTTTAATAGTTTTTATCGGGGAGGAATTGATAATTTCCCGTGTTGGTGTTAATTCATCTTTGATGGCTGCTGTGATCAATATTCTCTTAGTCACCTTGCTCTGTAGCTTCCTTTATCTTTGAAATGTATTCATCATGCGAAATTGTATTATAATTGCCGCAATTATTGCAGATCGTATAATAGATATTTTGGGAAAAAATCCTTCCCTTGCGATATAGCATTTTACCTTCACAGGTATCACAGTCAACTGAAAGTTTTGTGTCATAAGGTTGTCTAAAAACTCTGTCTTTTTTAATCTTTTTGGTCTTTTTCCGTTTTGCCATTTTAACCTTTCATTTTGCTTTTCAATAAGCCGCATATTTTAACGAAATTCCATCACTAAAACAATCTATAAAATAATTTGTTCCAGGTTGGGTTCTACCGGATTTTTACGAAAAGCATCATAATTATCGGCAGGTAGCATGAGAACTCCAGCAATTTGGCAGACTGAATTTAATAAATAAACACGAATGGATAAATTTTAAGATAAAAAGTTTGAGTAAGAACCTAAATTTTACTATTTTTAACAGAATATATCGAGGCTTTGAGACTTTTGAAGCGAGTATAATAAAATTAAAGGGTAACTATGGCAGATAATAGAAAAATAGCGGTCCTGACCAGTGGGGGCGATGCCCCCGGGATGAATGCCGCCGTCCGTTCTGTCGTCCGGACATCCATTGATGAGGGTATTAATATTTTTGGCGTTTATGGTGGCTTTTCAGGACTACTGGAAGGTGATTTGATGCCCCTGAACCGCCGGTCGGTCAGCAATATCATTCAAAAAGGCGGAACATTTCTGAAAACCTCCCGCTGTGAAACCTTTCGTCATGAAGCAGGACGTAAAAGAGCGGCGGAAACGTTAAAAGAATGGGATATTGGAAAGTTAATCGTCATTGGCGGCGATGGAAGTTTTCGGGGCGCCCATGCGCTCTACGAAGAGTATGGTGTCCAGGTGGTAGGCATTCCCGCAACCATTGATAATGATATTTACGGCACTGATCTGACGATCGGCTATAATACCGCTGTGAAAACAGCCCTGGAATCCATTGATAAAATCCGGGATACAGCGGCCTCCCATGAACGACTTTTTATTGTAGAAGTGATGGGAAGAAATGCCGGATTCATTGCATTGGAAGTGGGGATTTGCGGAGGCGCTGAGGAAATCCTTGTGCCGGAAACCAAAAGTGACCTTGAGGATCTGGGGAAACAAGTGGACACCTGGCGCAAAGCCGGAAAAAATTCCAGTTTGATCGTGGTCGCGGAAGGTGATGACCTGGGCAACGCCCACACAATTGCAGAAAAACTGGATAAGAAGTTTCATATTCAATCCCATGTTTGTGTGTTGGGGCATACTCAGCGGGGCGGCACACCGACATCCACAGATCGCCTGCTGGCAACCCAACTCGGCTATTATGCGGTGCATGGAATTCTGAAGAACAAAACCAATGTGATGGTGGGGATGATCAATAATAAAATTAAATACACTCTCTTGAAAGATTCCTGGGAAAACAAGAAACAACTGGATCCGGAATTATTAAAGATCTATCACATTATGTCATCGTAAACTGAAAGGAGAAACGAGTGCCAAAACTAACCATTGAACAACTACTGGAAGTGACGTCAGTTTTTAGAGAACATTCACAGGAAAAAATATTGAAACGGACTGTGGATATCATTCCCTCGGCGTTTAACTGGAAAGGGTGCTCGGTATTTCTCTATAATGAACATGAAGATTATATACAATTGGTGCGGACCAGTGTCAAGCGGCCGGATAATTTTGAGGAGATCGTTTACCGGCGCGGCGAAGGGCTGACCGGCTGGGTATTTAAAAATGCAAAACCCTTGCTGCTAAAAGACCTGCACAAAACCGATAATGAAAAACTGGCCAAAAAATATGCCGGCATTCAATGGGTGGGAAAATTCAGTGAATCCGGCAGCACGCCGATCAAATCCTTTATGGCAGTGCCGATCATCTCACAAAGTGGCAATTTCCTGGGTGTTATTCGGACGGTGTCTGATAAGAGCAATTTTTCAAAATCCGATCTGGAAATATTTTCACTGATTGCCAAATATGTGGCCATGGCTATTGAAAATTCCAAATTTTTGCGCCAGGAAATGCGGAAAACCAATTACCTGGAACTGCTGATGAAGGTGGGGACACAAATTCTCTCTTATTTTGAACTGGACGAATTGCTCTCCTTTGTAGCTGAGAACACCGCCAAGACCATTTCATCGGAAACCTGTGAAATCTATCTGCGCAAAAATGAGAATAAAAACATCCTGGTCCTCAAAGGCGGCTATGGTATTCCTAATGAATTGATTGATGTGGCTGAACATAAAATCGGTGAGGGATTGACCGGAACGATTGTCAAGGATAACCGGGTAATTCGTTCCAAGAATGTGCTGCTGCTACCGGAATACAAAGGGAAATATCGCAACCAGATCAAAGACCATCTGAAGTTCGGCGACCGGTTGACTTTTCTGGGTGTTCCGATCAATATCAAAGATGAAACCATCGGCGCCATTAAACTCTACAATAAAATTCCCAATGAGGTTTCCTCAACAAAATATTTCACTGAAGATGACGAAAAATATTTACAGATTTTGACTGATATGATCTCGGTCTCCATTGAAAATGTCAAGTTTGTGGATTCTATGAAATTCTCTGCAATTAAAACCATGAAAAGTCAGCGTCTCACAGCGCTGGGAACCCTGGCCATGAGAATTCCCAATGATGTGGTTAATCCATTAACGGAAACGCAACTGAGTATTAACAATATTCTTCGTAAAATTAAAAAATCCGATGATGAAGAGATGCACGACCTGGAAAACCGTTTGTTGAAAATTCAGGATAATTTAAAGCGGGTTTCCAATGAAGTGCGCATTCTGCAGGAATTTTCTACCAAAGCCGGTTTTCTTCATGTGAAGCGAACCTGGGAGGAATTGCTGGATGAGAGTTTGCTCTTCCTGACTAACGAGTTAATGGCCAACAAGGTCATTATAGAACGTAAAGAAAGAGATGAAAAATTCCCTGAAATCAAAGTGGACCCCAATGAGATCATTGAAGTGATTATCACTCTTGTTTCGCTCGCCATTTACCGGTTTCGTCATTACGGCTCAAAGATCATAATTGATTCGGCAATCACCGCCGATGACCGGATCAAAACCTCGATCATAGGCATCGATAATAAATCCGGTGTCAAGATCACCCGCAAATCCATGAGTGAAATGTTCGGTGAGATCAAGAGTTACGGGCCTTATCAATTTTCACTGGATGTGGTGTCGGAAATTGTAAAAACCAATTATAACGGGCATATCAGTTTTACGGAAAGTGATGAATACACACGAATTATTTTTGAATTACCATTATCAGAAGGTTAATATGTTTGAAAAAGATATTTTATTAATAGACGACAGCTTGACATTTTGTGAAAGTATCCAGGAAATTCTGGAAGATAAAGAGTGGACCGTGGATTTCATCACTGACCCGGTGAAAGGGCTGGACGTGGTTCATGGCAAACAATATAAAGTCATTTTACTGGACTTAAAAATGCCCAATATATCCGGGCTTGATTTTTTGAGCCAGTTGACAAAGGATAATTTGATCGGCAAAACCTATGTAATTGTTCTGACCGGTGAAATTACTATTGAAAATGCGGTGGATTCACTTCGGTTGGGTGCCAAGGATTTTATTCAGAAACATGCGGTGGTGGAATACACAGACATGTTTTTTGAGCGCATACAAAAAGGCTTCCAGTGGCAGCATTCCCGCCTGGAAAATGAAAAACTGGCCCGTCAGCGCAAGCAGGCTATCGAAGAAAGCCGTCTGATCGTGAAAAGTGTCGGCCATGATATGTCCGGCAGTTATTATGCTTCTTTGATGCTACGCCTGCAAATGCTGAATAAGCAGATCGAAAAGGCGCAAAAAAAGGTTGATAAGGCCCTGGAAAAAAATGAGGCAGTTGATCTGGAGAAGATCTCCGAATATCTGGAAAAATCCATTGACAAAGGAAAATCCATTGAGCGATTACTCAGCTTTTTCAAAGAACTGGGGCAAAAACTGAAATACCTCGGTCTGGCGATTGACAGTGAAAACGCTCATAAAAAGAGTGTGAATATCAACGAACTGATCAAAGATGCCCTGCATTTGTTTAAGGACTCAGCCGCCGGCCGGAATATCAGTTTGTTTGTGGAAGAAGATTATGCTGATGAAAAGTTAGAGATCAGCGCCAGCCAGGATGATATTGTCAGGGTTTTTGTGAATCTCTTTGAAAATGCGGCCAAAGCCATGGATTTTAAAGGGACACTCTCGGTCAAGACCGAAAAAAAGAACTACGCCGCAATCATCAAAATTGAGGATACCGGTTGTGGTATTCCCCAGGAATCCCTGGAAAAAATATGGCGACCTGATTATACCAAGTGGGAAGGCCAGCAGGGAACCGGGCTGGGGCTGATGATCTGCAAAAAAGTCATTGAAAATCATGGCGGCGAGATTACTGTTGAAAGTAAAGAGGGAAAAGGAACAACATTCATAATAAAATTAAATCTTATTTAAAATAGGAAGGTGAAAAAAATGGGAAAAAAACAAATTCTTTTGATTGATGATAAAGCATTACTGCGGGATGCTTTGAAAGAATATTTAAGCGCTGGAGAATATAAAATATTTGAAGCCGAAGACGGAGAAGTTGCAGTTAAATTATTCAAGGAAAAGGACTTTGACCTGGTGATCCTGGATCATAAACTGCCGGGCATGAATGGTTTACAAACACTCAAGCAGTTGAAAAAATATAAGCCCAAAGTTCCGGTAATCGGCCTGACCGGAGAATTGACCATCTCAATTAAGGACAATTACCTGGAAGCCGGCGCCGCTGATATACAGGCAAAATCCGCTATTTATGAAAAATTAATTCCGGCCATTGAAAAAGCGCTGAAAGGTGAAACTGTAGGTTCAGACAGGGAAAAGGATTTTTTGAAACTGGCGGAAGAATTAAAAGAATCCGGGCGCTGGGAAGAATCAGCCATGTATCTGAAAGAGGCCGCGATAGACAGGAAAACCGATGGCGATATTGAAAAGGCCAATGAACTTTTTGAAGAGGCCATCAGCCGTTATGTTCGCGCCGGCCGCCGGTCTAAAGCCAAAGAAGTGGAAAAATTAATGGACAACTAAGTTTTTGACCTATTTAATTTTTAAATAACTATCAAATCCCGAATCGACACGAAAGGTCTTTTCGGGATTTTTTAACCTGAATAATGCAGTTTGATATTATGAAAAATATACAATTAAAAGATATCGGGTTTGTTTCCATCCGCAAAAATAAACGGTCGAAAACTATGCGTGCCACACTTCAGACTGACGGTACATTGCTGGTAACAATACCTTATTACGTCACTTACAATGAGGCTGTTAAGTTTTTGCTTGGCAAAAAGGCCAAACTATTGGAAATGCAAAATCGGCAGCAGGAAAATAGCCCGGGGTATGAAAATTATGAGATCGGGAAAACATACAAAACTAAATTCCACAACTATTATCTCGAATATCATGAACGCAATGATTTTGCGCTGAAACCGGAAACAGAAAATAAACTGAAAATTTCAGTTCCTCACAGCACTGATGTGTCCGATGACGATGTCCAATTTTATTTGCGCCAAATTATTCGGGATATTTATCGTTATGAAGCCAAAACCTACATTATTCCCCGTACGGAAATGTTTGCGGAAAAATATAATCTGAATTTCAACCGTATTATTATCAAAAATGCAAAATCCCGGTGGGGAAGCTGCTCATCGAAAAAAAATCTGAATCTCAATCTGAATCTAATGCGCCTGTCCGATGAACTGATTGATTATGTGATCCTGCATGAATTAGCGCATCTCAAGCACCCCAATCATTCATTGGAGTTTTGGATTTATTTAGGAAGAATGATTTTAGCGCCCAAAAAACTTGATAAACAATTACAAAATTATTCGCTGCGGCATTTTGCAACCTGAGAGGTGAAAATGGAAAAAATACACAATCCTTTTGATAATCATTGTTTTGGCTGCTCACCGAACAATATCAAAGGGCTGAAAATGGAATTTTTTTATGACACGGAAGAGAAGGAGGTTGTTACTTTCTGGGAACCCGACAGTTCCTATGAAGGCTATCCCAATGTCCTGCATGGTGGAATTCAGTCCCTGATGGCAGATGAGATTGCCGCATGGTCGGTTTATGTGCTGGTGGAAACAGCCGGAGTTACTAAAAATCTGACGATGGATTTCCAGAAACCGGTATTTTTGCATAAAGGGAAAATCAGCCTTCGCTGCCGCTTGAAATCCACAGCAAAAAGATCTGCTGTCTTTGAAATAGAGCTATTTGATGGTGAGAGCAATTTGTGCACAAAAGGTGTGGCTGAATATTTTATATATCCCCAGCAATTGGCCCGGAAAAAATTTAACTATCCCGGCTTGTCAGCCTTTTTACCAAAAAAGTAGATCAGGCCGTCACTAAGATTCTTTTTCCAGTTGCCCCAGGTATGGCCGGCAGCATAATCCTGAATTTTAACCTTAAATCCTTTTTCTTTCATCAACTTTACAAAATCATGGTTAATGGCGTAAAAATCAGTCTCGTCGGGAGGAATGATCATGTGGGAAACATTTCTTTCGTAGCGGCCGATCTGAAAGTAAAAATTGATTCCTGTATTGTAATTTTCATCAATAAACTGTTTTAAGAAAAAATTATCGGCGGACAGGTATCCGGATTGTGTATATACATTGCCAAATTTATCGGGATTTTCCAGAGCCGTAAAAATATTGATGGCGCCGGAAACCGATTTGCCCACCAGCAGTCTGTCTTCGGTATTATTCAACGCGCTGAAACGTTTGTTTAAAAAATCAAGGATAGTATCAGACAAAAGTACTTTTATATTTTGAAAATATTCTGACGATAACTCATCTTTATTTTCATTAAAACCTAACTCCGCAAAAACAGCAATGATTTCTTCTATTTTTCCTTCATGAATCAAATTGTCAATAATCTGTGGGGCTTCTCCCATCTCAATATATTTTTTTCCGTCCAGAAAAATTGCTAAGGGATAATAATCGTAATCATTGTATTGCGGCGGAAAATAAACATGTATTTTTACATATTTATGATTGTCAATGGGAACCAAATAAGCCCTTGTCATCCTTTCTTCCTTTTTTTCAATCTTATCCAGGTAAAAAGGGTTGTTGTGACTGACAATTTGAGAAGCATAGCCGAATTCATTTTTAATTTTGTACTGGTTAAGGGAGTCGATCTGAGTTTTGTGGTCATTGATTATAAACCAGTATTCAGGTACACTGTTGGGCGGAATTTTTAAGCGCAGATAGTGCAAGTCGGTATTTTTGATATTGGTCAGAGGGGTGGCATTGGTCCAGTAATTCAGGTCCCCGATCATTTCAACCTTTTCCGCATTACCTTTGTAGAGGAGTATCACAGTGGAATCATTTTCAAAAATAGGGTAGTCCTTTTTTGATAATTTTTGCAGAAATCGGTCCGTTAACGCCTGCCGGTCACCAGGATCGGTAATATGGCTTAATTTTTCCTGTAATGTCTGAAAATCATGGTTTTGTCTGTTCGAACAGGAAATAATGAAAAATACTATCGATATGATCAGCCAGTGACGCATATTATATTAACCGCGACAAGCCCAGGCCAAATTCCTTTCCAATCTCATTGAGTTTGTCGAAAACTTTATCCTGGAGATGAAGTTCCTTTTCATTTTGTGCTTCATTCTGCCACTCTTTTTCACCGGCGACGTAAATATGATCCCGGCCCTCGGCTTTGTGGCTATTTTTCAACATATCAATATAATAGTCCATATTTTGGCTGATTGCTTCCAGACCGCCGAAAGCTTCCGGATTAATGGCCCCAACAAAATGACAAACGCCGGCCGGCTTACCTTTTTCACCATAAACATCGGTGCCGACTTTTCCTGAAGAAAATACTGCTGAGAAAATATCCACAATCGCACTTAAACCAAACCCTTTATGTCCGCCGGTCAGTTCGCCGCTGCCGCCTAAGGGCAATAAGCCGCCGCCGGTTCGATTGATCATATTTTTGAGAACCAAAGCCGGATCAGTAGTTGGTGTGCCGTTTTCATCGGTGGCCCAGCTATCGGGAATTTCTTCTTCCTTGCGGGCGTAGACTTCCAGTTTTCCCCGTGGCACTGTTGAGGTAGCCATATCCAGTAAAAAAGGATTATGCTTTTGAGTCGGCACTCCGATTGAAATGGGATTGGTTCCAATAACGGCTTGGCTGCTGAAAGTGGGGAGCACCAGCGGCGCAGAATTCGTCAGTGAAAATCCGATCAGATTTTCCGCCAGCGCCATTTTTGTGTAAAATCCGGCTATTCCGTAATGATTGGAATTACGAATTGAGGCAAAACACATAAAATTGGTTTTTGCTTTTTCGATACATTTTTCCATTATTTTGTAGGTCACCGGCTGACCCATTCCACCGCCACCGTCAGCCACAATGGATACCGGTGTTTCCCTGATTATCCCGGGATCGCTTTTCGCCAGGATTGTGCCGTTTTTTAATCCCTTGATATATCGCTGCAGACGCGCGACTCCATGGGATTCAATGCCCCGGATGTCGGCAGAGAGTAATACCTCTGCAGTGATCTCAGCATCTTTCTGAGTGAGAAATTGTGTCAGTACATTTTCTGTAAATTCACGTAGCGCAAGGGTTTGCACTTTTACCTTATTGCTCATTGTAGCTCCCTGAGTTGGATAGTTTTAATTAATTGCATATCAGTCAATAATTTTTTCAGACGATTAAAGTTATCGAAAAGGGAAGTTAAAAAAAAATACCTAAAAATAATATAACTTTATTGAAAAACCACCGGGCCAGCTGATATAAAATAATTTTTGAAACAATTGATAACCAGAGAGTTAAGAGGACTTCTTGAATAAAGGCATAAATTTTGTTAAATTATAGTAATTTGGTGTTTAGTCTAAAAATACCCTGAGTGAGCATAAATAAATGTAAACAATATAATTACGGAGGCGAGATGATAAAGAGTAAAATTACTAAAGTTGCTTTATCCCCAAAATCCATTATTCTTTTAAAAAAAATATTAGATGAAAATCCTTTTTTAAATGATTTGTTGAATAATTCTGAATCCCCTGATGAGTTCAAAAGTTCATTGGAAAAATATATTTTAAAAGAGCAAAAAGACAATTCAAAACTGAAAGATTTTTATAAAAAAGAACATTTTAACCGGGAGCATTTTGAAACCCTGAAGTGGAAGGACTTTGCTGCGATCCGGATTCTTGATTATATCAAACATGGCGGCCAACAGTATGAAGACCTTAACCTGAGAGGACAGGTTGTTGACGTGGACCCGTTTACAGACCTTTGGGACGCTTATAAAACAAAACGTGGCGGACTGTCAGCCGATTTTTTTATTGATATGCTGGAATTGTTTCGGCAATACAATGGTACCCGCAAAAAACAGACGGTGGATAAAGAGAAAGTGCTGGCGTGGATGGAACGATTTCCCGGCGGATTGGACGATCAGATCATTGCCGAGCAAAAGAAGAATAAAGAGCGGATCATCAGGATTCTGATTGATAAGATCAATCATGGAGAACTGAAATCCAGGCGATTTAAATTTGATAAAAGATCGTCACCAACTGAAAAAATTGCCCAGGTGACTAAATGGTGGGAAGACCACCGCTTTCATCTGACCTTTGCCATTCGCTCACCGGAACTGCTCAATGAAATGCTGGATTATTCCCTTTCACAGGAAACCCTTGATATATTGTCGGCTGCCAAGGAGAAAAAAATCCCGTTTTTTGTAAATCCTTACTATTTATCATTATTACTGGTGGAAACACCATTAAATGCCGCCGGCGCTGACAAAGCCATTCGTGACTACGTGATTTATTCAAAACAGTTGGTTGATGAATTTAATCACATCGTGGCCTGGGAAAAAGAAGATGAGGTGGAGCCGGGAAAACCCAATGCCGCCGGCTGGATATTGCCGACTAAACACAATGTTCACCGCCGTTATCCTGATGTTGCCATTCTGATACCTGACACAGTAGGCCGCGCCTGTGGCGGATTGTGTGCCAGCTGCCAGCGCATGTTTGACTTTCAGAATGGGAATCTGAATTTTGACTTGAAAAAACTCGAGCCTAAAGAGTCGTGGCATGATAAATTGCCAAAGCTGATGAAATATTTTGAAAAGGATTCACAGCTTCGTGATATTTTGATCACAGGTGGAGACGCCTTGATGAGTTCGCCCAAAAGCATGGATGAGATTCTGGATGCTATCTATGAAATGGCGAAAAATAAAATCGAGAAGAATAAAAAGCGTACAGATGGTGAAAAATTTGCGCAATTGCTGAGAGTCCGGCTGGGAACCAGACTGCTGGCATATTTACCTCAAAAGATCAACAAAGAAATGTCGGCAGTGCTGGCCAAATTTAAAGAAAAAGCCTCCCGAATTGGGGTTAAACAGTTTGTGATCCAGACACACTTTGAATCGCCTTTGGAAATTACACCGGAAGCAAAAATCGCAATCGATATTCTGCTCAATGCCGGCTGGATCATAACCAATCAGTTGGTTTTCACAACAGCGGCGTCCCGGCGTGGACACACGGCAAAATTACGCAAGGTGCTCAATGATGCCGGTATCCTGACTTATTACACCTTCACCACCAAAGGATATATGGAAAATCAACATCCTTTTGCCACCAATGCCCGCGCCGTGCAGGAGCAATTAGAGGAAAAGGTTATTGGTATTATCAATAAAAAACATGATAAAAAAATTCAAAAATTCGCGGAAAATGCGGAAAATATTCAGAAAAATATCGACAGCCTGCGAAAAGAAGACGATTTACCTTTCCTCGCAACCGACAGAAATGTTCTCAATCTGCCGGCGGTGGGAAAAAGTCTGACCTTTAAAGTAATTGGCATTACCAAAGACGGCCGGCGGGTTCTGGAGTTTGACCATGATTCCACCCGGCGTCACAGCCCGATCATTGAGAAAATGGGCAAGGTCATTATTATCGAATCAAAATCCATACAATTCTATCTGAACCAGATTGAAGAAATGGGCGAATGCGTCGATGAATATGATGGTATTTTCGGCTATTCCATTGGCGCCACGGAACCCCGGGCAGCTCTTTACAAGTATCCGGAATTTGATTTTGAAATCACTGACAAGATGACCAATCTGGAAATATAATTTCTGGAATATAGTATCAAAACCGTGGAATGTTGTTTTTATGTTCCGCGGTTTTTATTTATGTTGAGTAATGAAGATCGTTAGTTAATCTACCCACTACAATTCATATAGTGATGACTACCATTTCAGAACCTGTTTTTTGACCAATACCCCAAATTTTTAAAAAAAATCACAACTATTTTGGTTGACAATCACTCTAATAATGGCAATCTTATTCAAAAATTATCCATCCTTACCTAGTAAAGGATGAGAATATTTTAATATTTATGAGGGAGATCAAATGTTAAAAAAAGAGATTATCATTGCGCTTATAATTTGTATTGCCGCACATCTGTTGGCTGAAGAAGGGATGGGATACCATTACAAAGTTAATTCCGTCATTAAAAAGGAAGCCTCAAATACAAAGAATGATATTTTTCTGAAGTTAAAATCCACTGAAGATTCAGCAACAATAATTCTGGATGATTTCACCGCCATCTATTTAATTGAATATTCACACAAATTATTATTCAGCGACTATGTTGACCAGGAATTACCTGAAATAAGTGTGGCTTTTAAAAGTCTTTCCAGCACAACGAAACTTATTAACGGCCAGGAAGAGAGAGTTATCACCTCAATTGAAAAAATCAATCCCAATGCCGCCGGCTCAGACTATTTTTACAATTATCAATCCTTGAAACCCGGTATTCCCGAAAAGGATTTTCACCACCGTTATGTTAGGGTTCCGGTGGATTATACCAATCCTGAATTGGGCAGTTTTGATCTTTACTATGAACTTTGCAGTGATTATGACGAATCCAAACCGACTGTCATTATCCCTACCGACGGTCAGCGAACTTTTTCACAGGTGGGTATGGCAGATGATTACAAGGAGATGTTCGGCCTGGAATACAATACTGTCACCTACGAATACCGGGGAATGTATGCCTCGGCTATTCCGCAACTGAGCGGCAGAGAAATCGACTGGAACCTGGCCTGTGAAATTTTGAAATCGGAAAATGTCGTGAAAGATATCGAACGAATCCGCCGGGACCTTTTGGGTGATGAAAAAGTCTATATCCTCGGTGGTTCCGGGACAGCCATGATGGGCATGAAATATGTTGCCAATTACCCGGACAAAGTGAAAAAAGCCTTCCTCATGAGTTTTTTCAAAGACGCCAGGGGCAGCAGTGAGGCCGGCGTCACTTTTTTCAGCAATTTTCTTGAGGAGAACAAACTGTTGTCCGCCTATAAAAAAATCATTAATCAGAAAATCGTAGATCAGCATCAATTGCTTTTTTTGATACAACGTCTTCTGTATTATGATAAAGATATCGCAAGAAATATGATCCTGGAACTCGATGAGAAAAAAAAAGAACTCTATGAAAAATATACTGAGCAACTGGGAACCGTTGATTTCTTTATCCGCTCGGCGCAGAAATACAAACCCTGGTCTGTGGTCTTTATGTATGAAACCAACATCAGAACCAGCCTGAATGGCCTGCCGGACATTAATTATCCCTTTTACGAAATGGGAACACCGGTGAGAAAAGCGAGGGGAAATCAAATGGATGATCTCTTTGACATTGAAAATCTTGATCAAGTAAAAACTGATGTCTTGCTGGTGGCAGGAACCCTGGACCAGGTGGCGCCGGTGAGCGAATTAAAACGGATTCATGATCAACTTCCCAACTCCAAACTGGCCATTTTTGAAGCCTATCACTGTCTCCAGGCATCGGAGGAGAGCAAACAATGCCGTAGTGATCTGGCCAATACTTTTTTCAAATCAGGGGAGATTCAATCTTACTTAGATTCATCAGGAACCGACTGCAATTTTATAAAACTACTGAATTAATTACGATGGTTTATGCCAATTGTAACAATCAAGATACTAAAATCATAAGGAGAGAGGAGTTTACCATGCGATCTGTATTCACAACAATTTTGGTGATCACACTTGTTACAGCTGCATTTGGGAAGGATAGCCCGGATTGTCCCGAATTGTTAAACCGTTTGATCAGTAAAATTGAACAAGAATATCCCGGATTTAAAGAAAAAACAAAAGATCAGCAGCTGTATGAAAATTTTAAGCGGGAGATGAAGGAAAAATCCCAAGGCGCTCCCGATTCGCTCTGCCTAAAAATTTTAAGAGAATATCTTAGTTATTTTAAGGACCATCATCTTTATATTACCGGGCCCGGACAACAATCTGATAAGGATCAGCAGAGAGTCTATAAAAAGATTAGTGGCTCTGTGGATAATTATGTAGAGTCCATCACTAACCAGCCGGATTCTTTGGAAGGTATCTGGGAATCATCCGGTTATACAGTTGGGCTTATAAAAAGCCAAACTGGCTATCAGGCATTTATTATTGAAGCTGATACAACTTATTGGAAACCGGGTGAAATAAAATTTGAAATATACCCCCGGAACAAAATTGATTTTTACTTGCGTGACCACTCTTTGAAGTCTTCAACCTATGAAATTTTTGGAAATAGTGTATTAGCCATCGAAGGACTTCAATCTCCTTTTATAAAAACCAAGCCTTCTCCATCTCTGTCACCGGCTGAGATCAATCAAAAAATCAATGAGATCAAAGGATTTTATATCAAAGAAATTTCAGATGAAACAAGCTTGATAAAATTATCCAACTTCTTTTATTCCAATGTAACCAGAATCCATAAAATGATTGATGATAACATAAATTTATTGAAAACATCCGGTAATCTGATTATAGATTTGCGGAACAATCCCGGCGGAACGGACCAGGCTTATCAACAACTCCTACCTTATATTTGTACCCAGAATATTCGCATGATGAACGCCGCATATCTCGCAACTCCAACTTTAATCAATGGTTTGCAGAAATATATGGATGACCTTTCGCAAGAAAAAAAATATGATGCGGACAGAAAGCGAATTCGTAAAAAAATTAAGGTCTATAAAAATAATATGTATGAATTTGTGAATATGGATTCTTCAGATGTGTACATTCAGGAAATTGAACCAGTAAAAGAATCACCGGAAAATGTTGTTATTCTGATTAATGAACGAACAGCCAGTGCTGCTGAGAGTTTAACCTACCGAGCCCGCCAGAGCAAAAAGGTTAAAATTATGGGTACGCCTTCAGGTGGTGTATTGGATTATGGCTCAACACGCTGGACTGATTTCGGCAGTGATGATTATAAACTTTCCATACCGACATTTCGTTCTCTTCGTCTGCCAGAATACCCGATCGATAATATTGGGTTGCAGCCGGATATTTATTTGGATGAAAGTGTGACGGACTGGATTCAGTATGCCCGGAACTATTTGGAAAATAGATAAAATAGTGTTACAACCTTTTCAACTATATGGTTGTCTTAAGTAGAATTTTTATTAAAGGAGATATTATGCGTCGATTTTTTATTACTGTTACCTTAGCATTACTTATTCTAGCAAATTTGTGTTTTTCACAAACCGTAGAGGATTATATTAAGGTTATCGAAGAAAAGGGCCGGGAACCGGTGGCATTCATCACAGAAAAACTGGCGGACTATGACCTCATCATTTTTGATGATGCCCTGCACGCCTCGGTGGAACCTTTTGATTTCTACTGTGACTATTTGAAAAAAAATCCAACAACCATTGACTTGGTATTCCTGGAAGTAGTGCCGATGACAGCCACTACATGTATTGATTCCTTCCTGAATAACCCAACAAAGGATATTTCATTGTTAAAGCCGGTTTTCCAGCAGGACTTCCGCTATGGCTGGCGCTATGAAACCTATCTTGATCTTTTTAATATAGTCTGGGACATCAACCAAAACTTGCCGGAGGGTGAAAAAATCCGGATCATCGGTGTGGACCAGCCTATTTACTGGGAAGGGCTGCATTCAAGGGAAGATTACAATTTATTTCAGCAATCTCTCAGCGCCCGGGATTATTTCATGTACCAGCAAATTCTAAAAAATATGGATGATTTTAAAACCGGTAAAAAAGGCCTCTTTCTCACCAATACCCGCCATGCTTACAAGGGCATCAAAAATAAAGATGGAAAATTTCACTGGAATTCCGGCACCTTTTTTCATCAATGGCATCCCGGCAAAACCTATTCGGTCCGCTTTCATAATATGATTCTCAATATTTCGGCGGAGAAAAAAAATGTCAAAAACGCTTCCATGGAAGGACTGGACCAGCTGGTTTATAAATGGGTCAGAATGGATGACGGTAAATGGGACAAAGCCTTTGCAGAAAATGACAATAACCCGGTAGCCATTCCATTTGAAAACACAATTTTCGGACAGCATCCTTATTTCGGCAATCATATGGCTAATGCCATGCCTGGCCAAACTATGGCCGATGCCTACGACGCATTGATTTTTACAGATTCGCTGGAAGAAACAAAATTCAGCGCGCAAACCAATTTTTTCTATGATGAGGAATTCAAACAGGAAGTGGCGCGCCGTGTCCGCATTATTCACGAGCATGACCTGCCGGAATTTTTACAGAATAATGAAGTTGGATCGGTTGAGGAATATGTGGAAAAGCTGGCAGAATATGTTCCGGAAAAGCCTAATCCACTGATTAAATAAATGGTTCTATATGATTT
>CAZCHS010000062.1:0-1519 GCA_964498725.1 uncultured bacterium
TATCGGCGCGAAGCGGGCATTATTCATATTTTTATGAATAATGCAGGCTAAATATCCAGGTCAATGCTGACCGGGCAGTGATCGGAACCCATAACTGCATTGTGTATTTCAGAGGCTCTGACTGCGGGTAAAAAATCCTGATTTACACAGTTGTAATCAATCCGCCAGCCGTTATTTCGCGCCCGCGAACGAAACAGGTAGGACCACCAGGTATACTGTTCTTCTTTATTGGGATAAAAATGGCGAAAGGTGTCAATATAACCGGCGTTCAGAAATTTGGTCATCCACGCACGTTCTTCCGTCAGATAGCCGGGATTGTGTTCGTTTTTTTCAGGATTTTTAATGTCAATGGGTTTATGAGCGATATTGTAATCGCCGCATAGGAGTACATTTTCACCTTGCTTGACCAGGGCATTACACTTTTCCAGAATGGCATCGCAAAAAGCCAGCTTATAATGGATTCGCTTGGCTTCTAACTGACTATTGGGGAAATAGCAGTTGATCAATGTGTATTCCGGAAATTTAGCTACAATTGTCCGGCCTTCCACATCAAAAGCATCAACCCCCAGGGGTTCTACGGAAAGCGGTTCTTCTCTGCAATAGAGCGCCACGCCACTGTAGCCCCGTTTTACTGCAGATTTAAAGTAACTTGTGTAGCCGTCAATTTCTTTTAACTCCTGGGTTAATTGCTCTTTGTGGGCTTTGGTTTCCTGCAGGGCCAGAATATCCGGCCGGGCATTTTTCATCCATTTCTGTAATCCTTTTCGATCGGCAGCCCTGATTCCATTTACATTCCAGGAAAAAATCCTTTTCATTTTTACCAGCCATTTCTAATTGTTTTGTTCCCATTAAAAAATCCAGCCAAAGTTATCGGTTGCCCGGGAGAATTAAAAAGGAATTCTTGAATAAAGAACAATGACTACCGGCCGGCTGATAGTCATTGTTCCCGAAGGATGAGAATTTATTAAATTGGCATCAGGTAAAAAATTTTTTTTGCCGGAACATCATAAATCTCAATAGATTCCCGAAAAGTAAAATTATTTTTCTCACAATATTCCTGCATCAGCGGATAGACCTTCATGATTCCCAGCATGATAGACAACTTGGATTTAAAAGGAAATTCGGCATAAACCATTTTTTGCTTTTCAATGGTCATTTCCTTGTAATCGCCGGGCAGATTGATCTGCGTGTTATAATCTTCCGGTTCGATGATACAGCCTGCTTTGCTGCGCAATTGTTTCGCCGGTACCTTTTTAGGATTATCATAGTAAATACCAATGCCTTTGTAGGTTTCCACGCCTTGTTCTTTCAATAGATAGTCATAGATTTCATCTTGTATTTTGCCGGTCTCCTGGTAAGGGCCGACATGATCTTTGTAAAAAATTTTAAAAGGCCCGACAACTTTTGTTATAATTACCGGCTTCTTAAAAAATCCTAAATAGGCCAAAAGGGCCAATAAAATTAAAATAAGTGCTGAAATAATGATCAGGGTTATTTTCATATCAGTTCCTTTCTCTGT